>NZ_QJSX01000016.1 GCF_003217515.1 Deinococcus yavapaiensis KR-236
GCTCGAATCGCGTGCGCATAGGTGTTCTGGAACACGCGCCCGTCCGACGTGATCGCCCCGATGATGGACAGGCTATGCCACCTGAGGTGCGTTTTAACGTCAATCCTGCCCATGACAGAGCACAGCGAACATCAAGAGGTCGACACGAACTTGCAACCTGGTGAAACCATCAAGTTCGAACTTGGCGGAAACCACCTCATGCTGCTGAACCTCAAGCGACCTCCCCTGGTCGGCGAGCCCTTCCCGGTGGCCTTGCACGTCAAACTTGGCGGACGCGTCACCTTGACCGTCCCCGTCAATCCTTACCGATCCTCCTGACCAAAACAGCGACGACGGGGAGCCCGTTGGGCTCCCCGTCGTGAGGCACGCTGAGCAACGTCAGAACTTCACGAGGAAGGCCGTGACGTACATGATCACGACGCCCGCCGTGACTCCCGCGAGATTCAACCAAGTCGCGTTCGGAAGGCCCGCGTGACGACTGGCGCGCACCACCATCCCGCCCACTTCCCACACGACTTGCGCGATCGCCCCGACGCCCACCGCGAGAAACACCGTGGCGAGCACAGGATTGAACGCGAAGCCACCCAACCACGTTCCAAAAATCGCGGGACCTCCTGCGATCAACGCGAGCAGCACGAACGCCCGCCACCCTGGGTTCTTCTTCACGAGTGGCGCCGCAATCCCCACGCCTTCCGTGATGTTATGCAACGTAAACCCGAGAATGAGGAAGGTCCCGAGGGCCGCTTCACCCAACGCGAACGCCGCTCCAATGGCCAGACCTTCACCCAAGTTATGCAAGCCGATTCCCACCGCGATCCGCGTGGAGACCCCGAGCGGTGACGGTTCCTCACCGTTCCGTCGCGTGCCAAGCGCGAGCAGCACCCCGAAGGACAGCAGCGCGACGAGCGCCACGGCTGGCACACCTTGCCAAAACGCGGGAAGTTCCGCCGCGAACTCCAACGCGTCCAACCACGTGCCAATCGCAAGGAAAATCAGCAATCCCACCGTGAGTGACAGGATGAAGTTGATGGCGTTCGCGTTGAGGTGGCGCATCCACGGGTACCACAGCATGCCAAGCGCGATGGGAATCAAACCGACGTACAAGCCGACCAGACCGAACTGCCAGAACAAATCACGGTTTGGTTGAGGCGTGCGTTGCGCCACTGGGATTTCCGCTTTGAAGACCGTCCCGATGCTGCTTAGGAGTTGCAGGTGGTGCGCGTCACCTTCCACCCAGGGGTACGGAACGTCGATGGTCACGCGTCCGAAACGAGGTACGTTCGTCGACGGGGAAGCCGTGAACGCCCAGAAGGCATCGTCGACGAGCACTTGCGAGATCGTGACGGATTGTGGACCGTCATTCACGACTTGAAGTCGAACGAGCCCCTCGCTGGGCAGCGTGACACGCGTGACTTTGACTTGCTCGACGGGTGGGCCGCTGAGTTCCCGTAAGCCTCCGCCTGTGATGACGAGGTACGCGATGAGCACGCCGAGCAGCGCGATCGGCACGAGCGCGAACGCCCACACGGCGGACGGTTTACGCACTGGGGTGGCGTCGGCGCTCACGTGGCACTTCCTTTCTGTTTCGCTGCGAAGCCGTTGAGGGCACGTTCATTCCAAGTGTCGTTCAGGCCGACGTCTTGAAGAGCGCGGGGGAAGTCCTTGGGTTCGACAACGTTGAACATGCCCATCCAGCCGAGTTCGGTGAACTCGCTGATGTGCGGGTGGAACATGAACTGACCGGTGTACTTGTAGCGGAATTCCACGATGCCGCGTTGTCCTTGCGCTTGCATGGTCGTGTCAACGATTCGCGAGGTGGGCGTGAGGGTGGTGCCGTGGTCGTAGTAGTCGAACATGTTGCCGTGCAAGTGGAACGAGTTGATCAAGTCGAACTCGAGGATGTTGATGAGGTACAGGCGTACGAGCTCGCCTTTCTGCACGGGGATGGGGCGGCGTGCGTACTCGAAGCCGATGGTGTTCACGGCGTACACTTCATTGCCGCCGTCGAAGTTCGTGTCGAACGCGTTTTGCATCATCACGAATTCACGGGCGGGCGGACGGCCTTGCTCCGGGTCGATGATGAACGCGCCGTACATGCCTTTGTGGATGTGGCGTTTGAGGCTCGTGGCGTGGCAGTGGTAGAGGTGACATCCGAAGGGTTCCGCGTCGAATTCGTACACGGTGCTGCCGCCGGGTGGGATTTCCCCGGCGCCCGCGCCGGGAACGCCGTCCATTTCCCACGGGTGCACGCCGTGGAAGTGAATGGTGTGCGGGTGACGGCTTTGGTTGATGAGGCGCACGCGTAAGCGGTCGCCTTCGGTGCAGCGAATGGTGGGGCCGGGGACGCGGCCGTTGTACGTCCACGCGGGGAAGGTGACGCCCGGGGCGATTTCGATGTCTTTTTCCTGCGCGATGAACGTGTACTCGCGCAGTGTTTGACCGTTTGGAAGGCGGCTGACTTTGCCGTAATCCCAGTCGGTGAGGAGTTGCAGGGGATCGAAGCCGTTTTTGGTGTGATCGACCGTGCCGATCATGCGGTTGCCGCCGTGCCCACCGTGATCGATGGGGTGGCCGTCGGCCGTGCGCGTGGCGTTGGGCGTGCGTTGCGCGAGGGCGGCAGCGCCGACGAGCGCGGCGCTTGCGCCGGCACCGACTTTGAGGAGGTCGCGGCGATTGAGGAGCCGCTGCCACCAGCTCATGCCGTCACCGCTTCTTGAATGAGGATGCGCGCAGCGATGGTGAGTGACAGCGTGAGTTGTCCGGCTGGCGTTTCAACGGCGAGGATGCCGAGGGTGTCGTCGCGAGTGATGACGTGGATGGTCGCGTGAGGTGTGAGGCCGCCGTGCATGAGGGCACGGAGGATGCCGTCCTCGTCAGGTACGCGTCCAACGCGTGCGCGTGTGCCGACGGGAACGTGACTGAGCGGGGTGGTGTTGTCGGGGGGAAGGTGGCCGTCTTTGCTGGGGATGGGATCGCCGTGCGGATCGTGGGTCGGGTGGCCGAGCCACTCGGCGATGCGCGCTTCGAAGTCTTCGCTGATGACGTGTTCGAGCTTCTCGGCTTCGTCGTGCACTTCGTCGAGGGCGTAGCCGAGCGCGCGGTGCAAGTAAAGTTCGAGCAGGCGGTGGTGACGCAGAACCTCAAGCGCGATGCGTTCGCCTTCCACTGTGAGGCTCGCGCCTTGGTAGGAGGTGTGCGTGACGAGGTGTTGCTCGGCGAGTTTGCGCAGCATGCCCGTGACGGAGGCGGGCGTGATGTCGAGGGCTTCGGCGAGCGCTTGGGTGCTGACTCTACCGTTTTGACCGAGGAGGTAGAGGTGTTTGAGGTAGTCCTCGGCCGCGTGAGAAAGAAGGCGCGCCATCACTCATTGTTTAGGCAAGACTAAATCCGTGTCAAGGTCTATCAAAAGAAATCAAGTGCACTCGGCAGGGGCGCATCCTCCAGGACACGCCCACGAACACGAATCGAGCTGAATCAAGTTGAAGTCACTCCGCTCAACCCACCACAACTCCCACGGTTTTCCTTGATGGACGACGTACCAAGTTGAAGCAATCACAACGACGCCCCGCATAGCTCCGCGGAAGAGTGGGTGTCATTCAACAAGGAGGCCGTTCGCTGCAACGTGCAGCGTGACCTGCACGGGCACGTTCGACGGCTGGTACGACACGTCGCAGATCGACGCGTTCACGATCAGCGACCGACCCGCAGTTGCCCGTGCGCTTCGTGAATGTAACCGTGCGCGTGCAACCGCAAGTGATCACCGAGCAGTGACAGACGCTCGAGCTGCGCGTAACTCCCCGCCCGCTCACCTCGCGCCGTCAAGTCCAGGAAGCTCCACGTCGGCCCGTGCGTGATCCGCACGGGCGTGTCCTTCGGCATGCGCGCGAAACGAAGCCGAAGTTGCGCTTCGTCCTCCATGAACGCCCAATCGTAGAAGGTCAGCGTCCACGGCGTGCCCCAGAAGCGCACGCCTTGAAACTCCGCGCCGCTGACTTCAAAGTACGTGACGTTGCGCGGCAGCAGGCCGCGCCACGCGCCCGGCTCGCGCTCGACGCGGACGTCATGATTGCCAGCCATGAGGAAGGTGCGCTGGTACTTCTCGGCGTGCCGTTCGAGCCAAGCGCGCGACCTCTTCGAAGCGGCTCATGCTCGTCAAGTTGCCCGCGTGAATCAGCACGTCGCCGCCAGGCAGCTTGACTTCATGACTGTGCACGTCGGGGATGCACGTGATGTTCAAGCGACTTCCGTGAAGCTCAGGGTACAAGGTGCGGCAGAGTCAATAGGATGCTCGTTCTTTCGCGACCCTGTGTTCGTTATCGATGACGCTGCTCGAAGCTGAAGTCGCGTCTGACCGTCAGGCCCCCACACCTGCAGAGTGCTTCATCGCAAGGGGGGATGGCCGTGGTGCTTATCCTGCGTTCGTTACTGAGTGTCCATCGTTAGCCTTTACTGCTTGCTGCGGTCTTGGTCGATGGACTTGCTGCCATGACTTCTGAGCTCAAGCTGTCTTTTCCTAACATGAAGGTTTTTCCGCGCGAGCTGAGCTTATGGTGAGGAGGTGGAGGCGTTTGAGGTCGGAGAGGTCGTCATCATCGAGCGAAAGGGGCGCCCTTGGCGGCAGGACACCATCGCGACGATCAAGGACGAATTGCTCATGACGGAACGCGGTCACTGGTATGAAGTGGCAACGCGGGCGCGCATTGATTCGGGTGATGATCGCCCAAAGGATTTCTTGGTGAAGTGCACGCCCGAGCGGCTTGCGTACTTAGAGGTGCGCGCCTTCTTGAAAGCGGCCCCGACCTTGAACGTCGAAAAGTTGTCCCTCTCCACGTCAGTGGAACTGGCGAGACTTGCGAAGATCTTCCTTGAGAAGCTCACCTGACACCGTCTCAAACATGCTGGTATCGCACGAGCGTAAACGCGTGGAGGAACACGCCTCCGAAGCGAGACCACGGTAGATTTGCAGTCAGTCACCCTTCCGCGGGCATGTCACTCACGACGTTCGTGCTCGCAGCGTGTGATGAGGTCGGCGTAGAGGTGTTGGTAAACTGACTCGTACGGAACTGACGGTTCCGAGGCGCTCGACACACTCGACTTTGAGGTCATCGTGAACATCCGAGACAAAGAGTGAACGCCATTCGAGGCATCACCCTCCGCCACCCCTGGGCGTTCTGCGTCGCACGCCTCGGCAAGGACGTCGAGAATCGAAGCTGGCGACCCGAACAACAAGGCGGGAACGTCGGCATGTCCCTCGCCATTCACGGCGGCGCCCTGCCGAAAGGGGACGCTCTCGAAGAAGCAGTCGACAACGCACGTCACGTCGATCGCTGCATCCTCACCGACGACTACCTCAACGCCCGCCCGAACGACGCGAAGACTTGGTTGGAGCAACGCGAGCGCTTGACCGTGGGCGATTTCATGACGCTCGGCATTGTCGCCGTGGCTCGACTCACCGAAGTTCGAACGGACTCACCGAGCGTGTGGGCGGTCGACGGTCAGGTGCACTGGTGCTTGTCGGATGTCGTAACACTGCCGGAACCTGTGCCGCACCGTGGGGCACAAGGACTGTGGGTGTTGACGCCTGAAGCTCTTGGGGCGGTGCGGCACCTTTATAAGCAGGCGAAGACTTCAGGCGTCTTCCCGACTTGACTGCCGAGGAACCCGTGTCACCTGAGGTGCGCGTCATAGCGAGACGTACGAATGCGGCAACGGCACCCCCGCATAGAGGCGCTTCGGCAGGTAACAAGACAAGTTCAAGCGCCTCCTGAGACGGGAAGGCGCTGTTGGCAGGTCAAGGTCACCGAATGGCGAACACGCTCATGCACACGTCACAGCCACCACGAGCGTACGTGTTCGGCGAAGGCCGATCTCGCACCTCCAGCACGTACACCTCTTGCGGTGTCGCGTCATGCCCGTACTGCCGACTGCCCCACGGCACGGTGAAGCCAAGACTCGTGTTGTCGAGCATGCTGCGTTCTGCGGCCGTGACACTCCTCGAGGAGAAGGCGAAGGTCTTGACGAACTTCACTGGCGCGTTCGGGTCGTTCGGGTACGACAAGCGCGCGTTGTCCGTCGCGCGCATCGCACAACGACGAGGCCGTCTCCGTCCCGTTGCGTTTCACGGCGAGCGCTTCGCGGGAGGTGGCGTGCCTTGAGCGAACGCGGAGGACGCCAGGAGTGGCAGGAGGAGGGCGCGCATGTTGCCTCATTTCAGCATGCTCGGTCGTCATTGCCCGTCGAATTCGCCACGACGGTGACCCGCCTTCACGGCGGTGGTACCCGCGTTGTTGGACGTGCGATCGAAGCGAAAACGTGGTCGTGACGTACTGCCTCAGCACGATGGCGCGTCACGCGAACCACACGCAAGGGTGAGTCCGGCCCTCGTGTCACCTTCGTCGTGCAAGAGCCGCCGCCAAGGGCCGTGGGCATCGCGCGCTCATCTTCAAGTGAACAAGGGATACCTTTTCGTTCGTGTGGATGACTGCCATTGCACTTCAGGTGTGTAAGCACGATCGAAAACAGATCAACCTGCGCGCTTCCCATCGCCGCATGCGCTTCATCGACCGCGACGTGCAACACTTCGAGAAGACGACCTCAAACGCTGGAGGAGGTTCGCATTGCCGCATCATGTTCAAACGAGGAGCACCTGTTCCCGACGTTGGCGACGTCGTGAAGTACGCGGGTGACGCCTACCGCGTCGAACGCCTCATCAACCAAGAAACGCGCGCCTCAGACGCGATCGCGTACGCCGTACAAAGCACGATCTGAAGCAAGGCCGTTCGTCGGCCATGCGGTTGTGCCCTTCTGGAACGCGCGGAATGCGGGCAGGGGTGACAAGAGCCATGCCCCTCGGAGGAGGGGTATGGAAGGCCAACGTTGCTGAAGTGAATTAGGGAATCAATACACGACGATGGGTGTGTTCGGCAGCGCGACTTTGATTGAGTTCCACGTGACGAAAAGGCCGCCATCTGCACCGGAGGTGATGCGCGGTTCGCCGTCTTGCATCCAGCCGCTGCGATTTCCGTCGTCACCCGTGCAGGACAAGTCCGTGGGTGCGTTCGTGTCAGTGCTCGAAAACCCCTTGAGGTTGTATCCCGTCCACTGTCCTGTCTTACGCGCTTCGTAGGTGATCGTGGCGTTGATGTTGCTGGTGCGCTTGACGGTGCGCGTGATGGTTTTGATTTCACGGTCGCGGCCAACTTCGACTTCCTTATAGCAGTCGAGTTCGTAACGCACGCTCTGCTCGAACGTGAAAGTCACGTTTTGCACGTATCGTTGCGCTTGGGCGTTGTTCCAATTGAAGGCGGTTTGAACGTCGCCTTTGCCGACCCAGCCGACGCCGTTGCTGTCGACGTTCACGCTTTGCGCGGTGATGGTCGACTGGGGAAGCGTGTCGAGCGGGGTTTGTCCGCAGGCAGCCAGGGTGATGGCGGAGGTGAGGACGAGGACCGCGGAGAGGGTGCGACGCGCGCTGTTGTTCATAAGTCTCCTGAGAGCCGGTCTCACCACTTGCTCCACCCATCCGAGGTGACCGAGTTGCAGGATGAGCTTCGTTGCATCTCATGAGTTGAGAAGGTGTCAGCGAAGCTTGAAAGGGCTCACTTCGCTTGTGCGGGGCTGAGGTGAGGGTAGAAGAACGTCGCGACGCTTCTTACGTTCGCCTTGATGTTCTTACCCTAACAACATTCTACTCATAACCTTGTTACAGTCTTCTTACAACGACAGGAGCTGCGCGACTGACGAAGGCTCCCGTAAACGAACACTGCTGAACGACCAACAATGCCAACAGGCCCGCTCCTTGTCGGAAGAGCGCGCCTTCCACGAGTTTCTCGATGCACGCGCTCCTCCGAAGAACTCAGGGCCGCTCGACGAGCGAGCCGTCCGACACTCAACTCTTGCACCACGATGGAGAAGACCACCACCACGTACGTCATGACCAACAGCACGTCACGCTCACTTCCCGGCGGAAGACTCAGCGCCAACGCAAGACTGATCGCGCCACGCAAACCACCCCACGTCATCACGCGGCGCGTGAACGGGGAAAACGCGTCGCGTCGCCGCCGCAGCATTCACTAGGAGTTGCACGCTCAGCGCCCCAAGCAGCAGCGCCGTTCCGGAGAAGCGCAACACCACGACTTCCAACGCGAGCAGCACGAAGAGGAACGTATTGAGCAACGCGTCGAGCAAATGCCACAAGCACTCGAAATTCTCCCGTGAAGACAACGCCGCTGGAATGCGGTCCGTCAGCGATCCGATCAGGAAGCCCTCCGCGACGGCCGCGAGTGGCGCGAACACGCGCCACTGCTCCGCGAGCGCTGTGCACGCCAAGACCACCGCCAGTGACACCAGCACCTCCACCACTAAATCACTCACCGTTCGTAACGCCACCCCGCCAGCCGTGCCGACCGCCGCGCCGTGCGCTTCTTACGCGAAGTTGCGCGCGACATTCAACGGTGACATCCCACCCGCGTTCTCGTGCGCTCCTCCGGCGAGACTCGCGAGAACGACGAATGCCACCACGCCCACACCGTCGGTGAACAACGATTCGCCCGCCATGAGCGTCTCGATGCGTCTTGGAACGCGCGCTTGCTTCAAGATGGCCAAGACGGCCACGAGATCGGTCGGGGAGATCAACGCGCCGAACAACAACGCGTACAACCACGACACGTCGATTCCGAAGAGTCGCAGAAGCCCGAAGGTGAGCGCTCCGACGACAAAGGTGGACACGAGAGTGGAGATCAACGCGAACGACACGACAAGTCCGCGTACTTGCCACAAAGCGTGGGAGTTCATGCCGAGCGCACCTGCGAACAGCAGAAACGACAGCACGCCTTGAAACACGAAGTTCGTGAACTCGATCTCACGCACGAGCGCGATGGCTTGCCGAGCAACCGACAAGTCCAACGCGACGAGTAGAGGGTCGCGCCGCTGGCCGCGAAACCGGCGATGGTGACGCCCATGGCCGCCGGAAGGCGAAGGTAACGCGCGTTCCACCATGACATGGCGGCCGTCACGGTCACGAGGAGAGCGAGGAGGTTCAGGTCACGCATCGTGGCATGGTCGTGCACGAGGAAGCTTGTCGAGCGCGGTTGTATGAAATTTCGAACCGTGCACCCCCAACTAAGAATCGTTGTGGGTGCACGGTTCGGCCTTCGTTCGAACCTGAATCGGTGATGGCCAAGCGTTCAGGGAGGCCGCTCGGTTGAATCGGTTGGAAGCGCGCGTTGCGTCTCAGGGCAGCGGCTTGCCGTTGAACGTCAAGGTTGCGAGGAGCTTCTTAGCGCGGTTCACCACTTCGCTTGCCAGTTCACCGTAGTACAACCTGGAGTGATACTGTTGCCCTTCGCTGAGCATCCACGCGATCAAGTCGCGCGTTGCTTTCGCTTGTGTTTCCGTGCGGCCTTCGTATCCTTGCTCGCGGCGCAGCAGCACGTAAATGTAGTTGCTGATCGGGTACGCGCGGGACACCTTCGCGTACGTGATGTTCGCCGTGCCGTCCGCGGACGTCTTCGAGCCTGCCGCTGCTTCGATACTGCTTTCCGTGGGTCGCACGAAGGTCCCGGCGGCGTTTTGGATGTTCCCGAAGGTCAAGCGGTCCTTGAGGGCGCGGGACAAGCCCATGTACCCGATGGCGCCGGGAATGGCTTGCACGGCCTTGGCGGATTTGTCTTCGCTGTCGGTCGAGGCGCCGGTCGGCCAGTCGACGATGACGCCGTCGCTGAGTCGCGCGTTCCACTCGCGGGAGACTTTCGTCAGGTAGTTCGTGAAGATGGCGCTGTACCCGGAGGGGTCGGAACGATAGACGGGCGTGACCAGCAAGTTCGGGAGGGTCACGCCGCGGTTGAGGCGCGAGATGCGCTCGTCATTCCAGTATTTGATGCGGCCGAAGAAGATGTCGCTCAGTACTCGGCCGTTGAAGTTGAGGGGCCGCTCGAGGCCGGGAACGTTGTACGTAATGACGACGGCACTGAGCGCCACGGGAATGTGCACGACGTCCTCGGTGTCCTTGCCGATCTCGTTGTCATCCAGCGGGATGATGGCGGCAGCGAAGTCGACGCTGCGCGACACGATGGCTTTTTGCGCGGCGGGTGACGTTCCCGGTTCGAAGTTGACGGTCGCGTCGGTGGTTTTGGTGTACTCGTCGAACATCTTCGTGAAGAGACTGGTTGCTGCGGTGGTGGTGGCGCCTTTGAGGGTGACGGCGGACGCGGTGGACGCGGTGAGTGTGAGCAGCAAGGTCACGGACAGGAATTTGAGCATGAGCAACTCCTTTTTGAAGTGGAATGAACGCGAGGTGTGGTCAACGCGCCGTGGAAAGCAACGCGGTCGTTTGGGTGTTGGAGGTGAAGCGGACGGTGCCGTACGGTGATGGCATCGAGGCTTTAAGGAGTGCTTGAGCAAGCGCCTTGGTGTTGTTGATGTCGGTGGTGCGTAGGGCGGTGGCCAGGGCGAGCAGGCCAAGGTACGCGCGGATGGCATGTTCCGAGTTGGCGTTCTTTCCGAGTTGCTTACGGAATTTGATCAAGGTGTCTTTCGCGGTGACGTTCAGGTCGGTGAGGCGAATGACGAAGGCTGAGGCGGTGCCGCCGCGTTGACCGTCGAGGAGGACGAGCGGTCGTTGCTGCTTCGAAGCGAATCGTGCCAAGGCGTTGCTTGAATCGCTCGTGTCGAAGGTGAGGATGAGCGGGACGTTCCGGCCGGCGAGGCTGTTCGCGGCGAGCACGGCGTATGCGGCATTCGAGATGTCGTCTTGCACCACGAGGGTGAGGGATTGATTGCCGAGCAACTTACGGCGCTTGATTTCTGCGACGCCGGCGGCGTACCCGGCGAGTTGTTGAGCGCCGAGTGCGGCGTGACGACCGGTGATGGAGGTGATGACGCCGAGGTGTAACGGAGCGGCCACGCTGCCGGAGGAGAGGACGGCGGTGAGGAGGAGGGGCCAGCGAAGCAGGGAGCGTGGAGTGGGCATGATGGCTCCTTCGGGAGGCTTGGAGCCTGCCGGTGCAATGAGAGGGTGCATGGTGTTTTAGACCATTAGTTGGTCTGAAGTTGCCGTTCCGATGCGAAGCGTTGGTGTGCAGGCCCAGGTTGGCTTGTGCATCGTGGCATCGTTTTTCTTACAATAATCTCACTTTAGTAAGCGAGGGAACGACCTGAAGTGAAAATAAATGTCGCTGCATTACAAGAGTTCCGCTTTGTAAGGCTTCATCCTTACAACGCGAAGCGTGCCTCGCTACTATCTGCGTTTTTATAATGTTTTGGAGCGAGATGACCTCTGTGATCGAACAAGGACGACTGCCAAGCACAGAGGCGCGACACGTACGGTCGTATCCCTATGCTTGCCCTTCGCTCCCATCAGCGCGCGCCAGTTACGACGAGCGTGACCATCAACGCCATCGAGGGCGGCAAGCCACTCCACGCGATGATCGGCTCGGCAAGCATGGCGCCCACGACAAGGCACACCAACGTGACGAGTGCCAAGGCGATGAACGGAAGGGCGAGCAGCGTAGTCACAAAAGCTCGGGGCGCTCGGCGGCCGTGTCGATCAAGAGGCCGGTGATAACGGCGACGAGACCAAGCTGAGTCGTGGCTCGGTGCGTGTGGCGTTGGCGTGGTTGACAAGAACAGCGTGCCACGTGTCGCGTCCGAGGAGGCCGCGCGTGGCGTGGGCGACGTCCCAGCCGCGCGCGGTGAAGTAGAAGGTGTGCTGGTCTAAGTGGAAGTCGCGGGTGCCGCCGAGGGTCTTGCTGAGGTGTTCGCGTAGCCAGGAGGCGGCGCTCGCCACCTCCTGGGTGGTGGGGGCGGCGGTGTTCACGCGGTAACGCCGAAGAGGAGGGCCATGCGCAGGGCGTGCGTTTCGTCGTGCGTGACGTGGAAGGTGACCTCACGGGCCTGCCCTTGGACGCCGCCACGGTGGTGTCTTAGTTGACGAAGTCAGCGAAGTGCCCCTCTGTCACCTTCGGGTGGGGGAGGAGCACGCATATCGACGAATACAGGTTGTGAGGTTCATAGTTTGAGGGCGCTGCATTTCTCGAACGTCAAGAATTCGCCTGTCGAACTTCATTTTGTGAGAAAGAGGTAGGCGTAAGGTGACGCAGCATTTCACCAAATGAATTGAATCCTCTGCTCACGACCCTAACAATAAGACGTCTCAAGCGGTCAATCACACAACCCACCTCATGGATGGAACGGGCAAGGCACCGAGCGTTCAAGAGGAAGGCCCACCGCTCGCACCACCCATCAAACCTTAAAAACCACGATGCCCTTCGGGGCATCGTGGACCCCAGCCACCGTGAACGCAGATCCGCCAGCAAGCAACCCTGCGTTCACAACCCGAGGCGCCTTCAATGTACCGTACGACCCAATTACGGTTCGTAGCGAAGGCACCTCCAACCAACCCGATGCTATGCATCGGCGTCTCGAAGGTATGGAGGAGCAACGCATGCACTCACAACGCACCCTCACCCGCGCCTCGGCCACCGCCGTCCTCTCGACCCTCTTGCTGATGGCCTGCAGCCAAGCCCCAAACGCGCCCGCAGGACGAACACGCCTTCCAGAAGCCTCCTCTCCTCGTCCAAACCTTCAAGCACTGAGCGTGGGCGCCTTTGTGACAAGCGACCTCACAACACCAGGAAACAGCCCCACTGTCCTGGCTCAAACGCTCGTCGGTTCCGGTGTCACCATCTCGAGCGCGTCCTTCACCGGTGCTCCGCAAGCAGGCGGTTCATTTATGGGCGGCCTTGGCATCATTGACTTTGGCGCTGGCGTGGTCCTCAGCTCCGGAAACATTGCGGACATTCGAGGCCCGAACGACTCCGGCAGTGTCACGACCGCTTACGGAAACCCAGGAGACATCGACCTCGCCAACTTGAGCGGCGTGAACACCACGGATGCCGCGCGGTTGGACTTCCAATTCACCCCAGACGCGGACACGGTGTACTTCAGCTACGTCTTCTCCTCCGAAGAGTACGACGAGTTTGTCGGAAGTCAATTCAATGACGTCTTCGCGTTCTACGTGAACGGGCAGAACTGCGCGACCATCGGAAGTCCAGCGGTGCCCGTCACCGTGAACACCGTCAATCAAGGAACGAACTCGTCGTTGTACGTCAAGAACAACAATCCGGCGATGCTCAACACCCAAATGGACGGCTTGACCGTGACCCTCACGTGCGAAGCTCCTGTGAACAAGAACACGCTCAACACCTTGTCCTTGCGAATCGCGGATGGCTCCGACTATTCCTTGGACTCAGCCGTGATGATCAAAGCGGGCAGCTTCTCCACCACCCCACCAGCGGGCGACACAACCCCACCGACCATCACCATCACGACGCCGACGGCCGGAGCGCAGTACACGCTGGGGCAATTTGTCCTCGCCGCGTTCACCTGCACGGACGAAGCGGGCGGCTCGGGCGTGGCGAGTTGCGTGGGCAGCACCGCGAACGGCGCCGCCCTCAACACAGCCACGATCGGCCCGAAGACGTTGAAGGTGAACGCCGCCGACACGTCAGGCAACACCGCGTCGAAGTCCGCGAATTACTCGGTGGTCTACCCGTTCACGGGCTTCTTCCAACCGGTCGATAACCTCCCGGCGGTGAATACCGTGAAGGCTGGCAGCTCGATTCCCGTGAAGTTCAGCTTGGGCGGCAATCAAGGCTTGAACATCTTCGCGCCGAACTTCCCGACGTCCACACAAATGACGTGTGACGCGAGCGCCATCATCGACCCGATCGAGGAAACCGTGACTGCCGGAGGAAGCAGCCTTTCGTACGACGCCGTGACAAATCAGTACGTGTACGTATGGAAGACGGACAAGGCATGGGCGAACACCTGCCGGAAGTTGATGGTGAAGTTTGCGGATGGAACGGAGCGCGTGGCGCACTTCCGCTTCAGCCGCTAACGCCGAGCTGCAGGGTTGCTTCTTGAGCGCGCGATCGGGAAGGTTACGGTGCGTCGCTCTCCAGAGCAAGACAGCGTGCGCCCCTCTCTCACTTTCGGGTGGGGAAGGGGCGTTTTCTTCGTTGCTTCGCGGTCGTCGGCTGGTACGCCGCGGACATGCTTCGACCTTGGCTTGTCTTGCTGAGGGTGATCGTCGCGTCGATCACGCCGATGGTCGTGTTGTGGCTTGTGGTGCGTCCTTGGTCAAGGTTCGCGTTTGGCGTGCTGATGGTGTGCTATGGCGCGGGGATCGTGTGGTTCGGCTTGACCATGCGTCAGTCGAACAAGGAGGCGCGTTGCATGCCGCGCGTTTCGAGCCAGGCGAGCATGACCAGGAGGGCGACGGCGGGTGCGGATGCACTCCACACGACGTTGAAGGTGAAGGTCACGAGGGCAACGAAGAGCAGCGCGGCGAACGGCAAGGCGATCAGAAGTCGATGCATTCGGCCTCTCAGCATGAAGCGTTCAGACGAACGCTTCATGGCGTCAAGTGAGTTCAGGCGGTGACGCCGAAGAGGAGGGCCATGCCAATGGCGTGCGCTTCGGCGTGCGTGAGGTCGCGCAAGTCATCGATGGAACGGTTGGCGAAGGCGGAGTGGTGGGCGATCGTGTGCTGCCCGAGGAGTGAAATCCTTGCTGGAACACGAAGACGTGCCGGTGGTGAACGTCCTCCTTCTACTCGTGCGCCGAGAGGAATGGAAGCCGTTCAAGAACGCCCGCCTCCAATGTTAAGTCTTTATGAACATCTATAAAGGAAGTTTGGTAGCATCGTCGTATGGCGGACGCCTACGCAGCCAGCAACTCGGATCAATTCGAGGCCAACCGCGAATTGCAACGCCTGGCGGCGCTGCGCGCCCTTCCCTTCCTCCAACCCTCCTCGACTGCCCTCCTGGACGCCCTCACCCGAAGCTTGGCTGGCGTTCTCAAGGCGCCCATGGCGTGCGTAAATCTACGCGACGATCAACGACACGTTCTCGTATCAAAGCACGGACGTTCACTCACCGAACGTGACCGACCGACAAACGCGGCGTTGCGTCAACACCTTCTCGAACGCGCGAGCGACGAGCCGCTGGTGATTCTCGACGCGCTTCGAGATGCTCGCTTCACCAACGACCCGTTCGTACAAGGCCCCCCGCACATCCGCTTCTTCGTCAGCATCCCCCTCGTCACGCCCGAAGATGCCAGCCTCGGCAGTCTGTGCGTGTACGACACGAAACCGAGAACGCGATTCACTTCTGAGGAAGAAGCCGTGTTACGTGACTTCACCGCGCTCGTGATGCACGAGTTGCAACGACACCGTGACGACACGGAACGCCGTCGCCTCACCCGAGCGCTGCTCGACCGCAAGATGCACCTCAGGTTCGCGCTGGAAGGCGCCGGCATGATCGCATGGAAGCTCGACCTTCACTCCACGCTGCTCACCATCGAAATTCACGGCCAAACGCACGTGTGGCCCGCGTCCGAAACCATACCGCTGCACAGCTTCCTTCCTTGGGTACATGTGGATGACCACGCGGTCGTCTCACAACTCGTGTCGACGTTGCGTGACCACCTTCCGACCGACCCGACCGTCGACATCGTCCTTCGCGTGCAGCACCCGAGCGGTTCCAAGCGTCACGTGGCCGTTCGGGGCCGTCGGCATGCCGATGGCCATAGCGTGCTCGGCGTCGCCTTCGACTTCACCGAGCAGTACGCTGCCAGCAACACCCTTCGTGATCGTGACGAGATGCTCACCCGAGTGTTACGTGGTGTGCGCGATGCCGTTTACCTGCAAGATGCCAACGGCACGTACATCTTCGTGAACGACACGGCGGCGGCCGCCATCGGCCAGCCCGTAGAGAACATCCTCGGTCGCACGTACTGGGAGTTGTTCGACCTTGACACGGCCCGCGCGTTTGAACGAGTGACCGCACGAGCCCGCAAAGCCGCGGACGTCACGACCATCGAAGAGCAATGGCTTGTCGATGGCGCCCTTCGGAACTTCCGAACGACGCTCACCCCGTTTCCACTGCCATCCGGAGGCCAAGGCATCCTCGGCGTGGCACGTGACGTGACACAGGAGCGGCGGGTGGAACGTGCGCTTCGGAAAAACAATGAACTGCTGGCTCAGCAAGTGCAAGAACGCACGCGGCGGTTGGAACATCACCTGCAGCAAGCGCAGCATGACGCGTTCCATGACGCGTTGACAGGCTTGGCCAATCGCGCGTTGCTGCTCGATCGTTTAGATCACAGCGTCAAGCTTCACATCGACCGGGCCAATCACCGCTTCGCCGTGTTGACAATCAACATCGTACGCTTCAAGCGTATTGTCGAGACGTACGGATCGACGAGCGGGGACGCGTTGTTGTTGCAAGTCGCGCATCGACTTCGACGAGAGGCATCCAGGTCGAACACCATTGCCCGAATGGGCGGCGATGAGTTCGTGGTCGTCGCGGAGAACTTGTGTAGCCCTGAGGAAGTGCAAACGTTCGCGCAACAGTTGTTGCGCGCCCTCACGCAACCGTACAAACTCGCGGGCCGCGATGTTCGCGTCGATGTCCGCATGGGTGTCACCGTCTGCTTGCACGAGTACAAGAATGCGCCTGATGTCCTCGCGGATGCGGCGTTGGCTTTACAAATGGCGCGTGAACATCCAGCGAGTCCGGTCGTGTTCTACCATCCCGACCACAAAGGTCAAGTTGCGGAGCGTGCGCAACTCACGCGTGACGTGCTCAGCGCGCTCGACCGTCGAGAGTTCGAAGTGTATTTTCAACCTATCCTCGACGCGCACACCAACAGCATCATCGCCTTCGAGGCGTTGGCGCGTTGGCGGCACCCGACGCGCGGCGTGCTCACCCCCGACGTCTTCTTGGAGGTGCTTCGTGAAACGCGGCGTCTCGCCGAATTCGATCGTTTCATCGTGAACGAAGCGTGTCGGCACGCCGCGAAGTGGACCGCGCCCACCGCAAGCGCTCCGAGTGTGAGCGTGAACTGCTCGCTTGAAATGCTGCGTTCGCACGAAGTCACTTCGTTCGTGCAATCGACGCTCCTTCACTATTCGCTGCCACCCGAGCGCTTGTGGCTGGAAGTCGTCGAGGAAGCCTTTGACGACGTGACGACCGCGGTAGCGAGTGAACTGCGAGCCCTGGGGTGTGAAGTCCTGCTCGACAATTTCGGCATGGGCCGCTCGTCATTGTCACGATTGAGTCGCCTGCCGGTGACGAGAGTCAAGGTGGACCGTTCGCTCATGCTGAACTTGGGGTGCGACGAGAAGCAAGGCAGGCGTGTCTTGCACGCCGTCGTTGAATTGTGCCGAACCTTGGGATTCCAGGTGATTATGGAAGGTGTTGCAACGCCCGCGAATCGTGCGTTGGTCCAAGCGTTGCAAGTGAATGCTTGGCAAGGATTCGTGCATTCGCGACCCATGCAAGGTCGGTACGTGTCCCGACTCTTGCGGCGAGGTCACACGAACACGTAACGCGTCCGCTTCGCGTTCACGGCTCGCACGGTACAGGCGCGGTGACCACCGACCGCCACACTTCATCTTCCCTTTAGGTTATGAAGCTAAGCGCGACCCGCGCGGCCGAGTTGCGCGGTGTGCCCAACGCGTTCACGCCGTTCATGAACATCACCCACCCGGCGACGCTCACTGCGAAACAGACGAAGTATGAGAGCTTCTTCGAAACGTAAGAGCGTTGTGAAGTTTCCTGCGTACCGTGAGGACCAAGAGGGGCCGAGCTCCATCCCCTCCCCGCCGAAAGGAACGCCATGGCCCTCACCGGAGACCTCACCGACCTTCCACTCACCGACCTCACCCAGGTGTTGGCGCACCACACCGGCACCCTCGACTTCGACCGAGCGTTTCACGGCCGGAATCTTCAACTCATCCTCGAACGCGGACGACTACGCGCCCTTTTCGTCGACGGCTTCGACATCCGCGACGATTCCCGCCTGCAAGACGTTGTTCGCACCCTCGCAACCACCGCCAGCGGCGCCTGGGAATTTCACGCCATGACCATCACCGACGCCCTTCGGCACGTCGATTACATCTTGACGGACTTGCTGCATCACGTCACGCACCCTGACATCCCCGACGATCACCTTCCGCATCCACGAACGACGTTCGTTCCCACCCGGCAAGCGGACGTTCCACTCGAACTGCAATCGACGTGGACGACAATTCTGCCGTTCGTTCAGCAAGGCGCGAGCGCCCATGTCCTCGCGTCGAATTTGAGCATGAGCGAACGCGACGCGCAACTGCTGTTGTACCGCCTGCGCGCCGTGAACGTAATTCAACCCTCGCGGTACACGCCGGAGAACCCAACGTCTCCACATCGCACTCGCCACGTTACGCCAACGTCCTCGCACTCACCCGAACGTCCCGCCGCCAACACCGCCCACCCGATCACGCGTTTGCTCGGCGCGCTTCGCCGGATCGTCGGAGCGCGCGCATGAACGCACCCCTGAAACTGGTCGTCAGCGGACCCGTGGGCGCGGGAAAGACCACGTTCGTGCAAACGCTGAGTCAAACGCACGTCATCAGCACGGAAGTCGAACCAAGCGACAACATCGGTAAAGCCTCTACCACCGTCGCCTTCGACTTCGGCACCATGCACCTCGACGACCTGGAATTGCACTTGTACGGCACGCCCGGCCAAGACCGCTTCGACTTCATGTGGGACGTGCTGTGCGAAGGCGCGATCGGACTCGTCATGCTCGTCAACGGCCAACGCCCTCGAGACTTTCCCGCTGCCCGCAACATCCTCGAGTTCATTACTCAACGGCATGCACTGCCGTTCATCCTCGCCGTCACGAGACAAGACCAAACGGCCGCGTGGCAACCCAGCGACGTCGCCTTGTACTTTCAACTCCCCCTTCAACACGTTGTCGGCATCAACGCCACCGACCCTACGAATGCCGCGCGCGCCCTCATTCAATTGCTCGCGTCCCTTCCCGCCTCACAGGTCCGTTCCTCGCGCGCTTCACACGCGAGCGTCGCCTCCGCGTCTTCGCGTTAACGGCATCCATGCACCTCCATTCACTTCGAATCCACCTTTCCTCCAAAGGAGTTCACCATGACCGCGACCACCAGCAAACAAACAGCCCTCAACGACGCCCTTTCCGCGTTGCGTAGCACCCTTCCAGAACTCAAAGGCGTCATCATCGCCACGTCGGACGGTTTGCCTGTCGCGCAGACCATGGGCGCTGGCGTCGATGCCAACCGTGTCGCCGCGATGGCAGCGACAGCGCTCGGGCTCGGCAAGCGCATCAACGACACCCTCGCAGCGGGAACATTGACCGAGCTGAGCGTCAGCGGTACCGAGGGGCAAGTCTTCTTGTACTCGTGCGGACGTGGCGTGCTCGCCGTCGTCACACCCGCCGTCATGAACCTCGGGTTGCTGCACATGGAGGCCCGAGACACCGCCAAAGTCATTGCCATGGTGTTGTGAGTTCAACCCTTCGATTCGTTTGGCGCCGATTCCTCGCACCACCTGCCGAGCCCATCGTTTCCTATGTCACCTCGCCGCACGACAAGCCCTCGTGGCGCCTTCCAAGGAGTGAACTGATGACCGCGACCCTCACGCAAACACGCCCCACCCTCGGCGATTTCAGCTCCATCGTGTGCTTCAAAGCCGTCATCGTCGGAATCGAAGACACCCTCGGCGAAGACGGCGCGGCCGTCGTCTTCACGCGCGCCGGGAAAGTCCGCGGACACGCCCTCGCGCGCGCGCTGGGCGCCGCCAGTTCCAACGTACCTGTCGAGCACATCGCGACGCTCCTCAACGCCGCCATCGGACGAGAAGGCACAAAGTTATGCGCGGTCGTCAAATCGTACGAGCAAGACGGAAACGTCGTGATCGAAACGCAAGAGACGGTGTGCAGCGCCGGCGAAGCGCACGGTTCGCAACGCAAGTGCACCTTCACGCTGGGCGCCGTATGGGGCGCGCTGGAAGCCATGACCGACCGAACGTACATGGGAATGCATACCGAGAGCGTGCTGCGTGGCGGCACCTGCGACAAGTTCGTGTTCACTCCTCTATCACCAACGTGATGGTGATAGAGGAGTGAACATCGCCTTCTGCATGCCTCCCCGTGGTCAACGAACGGGAACCGATGTGGTTCCCGTTCGTTCATCGCGTGTGAGATTGTACGAGCGACGCGCCCGACGTACAAAGGGAAATGGGTCGAACGGGTCAAACAGACGTTGCACTCAACCAAGGGACTCGCAGGCGGCAATCCAACGTCATGCCGAGCCTCACGTCGGATGAACAATCGCGTTGAACCGAGTCAAACCCGCGCTTGGACGAGTTGGCGAGCGTGAGCCGAGTCGGAACGGGAGGATAACTTGAAGCTACAAGAAGGTGAAGCCGCACTCTGCGCGGCCTCACCTTCTTCGTTGATGTCGTGGAAGCCTGGCCGTACGACGGCATGCACACGTCTCCCAACGAACTGCACGTAAGAAAGAATCGATGGTCACCGCGTCGTCCAAGCCCCGGCCTTACTTCTTGGTCAAGTTGACTTCCATCGTCTCCTTGAAGCTGCCATCTTCAGGGACGATTCCGGCATGCAGGGGAAAGATGCTCTTCGAGAGGGTAATGACGTTCGGATCAGGGTTGGTATCGCCGTAAATTCCCCCTTGCGTGCAGCCGTATTCTGGCACCATCTGGTCGCTGACTTCCTCACGGCTGGAGACGAGTTCCCCGTTGAAGTACGCTCGATCCGTGATCCTGACGGCGCCGGGCACGCTGGCCAAGTAATACACGTCTGGAACGCCCCACAGATCAGCTCCAACGTCGAACGCTTGCGTTGTGTTCGCTCGAACCACTTTTCGGTACTCCCTGCGCGAGTCATTGCTGGCCGTTCTCCACTCCTCCGTGTAATCGTCGGAATAACTCCAAGTGACCGAGTCCGTTGCGTTGTAATTGCACGTGAAGGTGCCATTTTGGACGTAACGTGTGATCTCGGTCACACCTGACGGCGTCGTCGTCTCGAACGTTTTGTCGCCCGACCAACGGTAAGTGACGGTGCCGTACCAGCCTGATCCGCTGGCAGGCGGACTCGAGGGCGGCGGCACATCGGAATCAGCCTTGCTCACGGCCACCGAGATCTTGGCGTCGTCGTCGAGCTCCAAGGGAACGTTCAACAAACCGCTCGATACGAACGCCCGCAGTACGACCGTCTGCCCGACATCCAACGGCGAGGGCGTCCAGGGAAACTCGAAGTGCGTTTGCCACGCGCTTGGTGTCACGGCGCCCACGAACTCCAATACCCCGCCGCGGTCGCGGTACAGCCGCACTTCCGACGGGCTGTACCATCCGTCAATGAATTGAATGTTGGCCGGATTGAGGTCGACGATGACGATCGTCGGTTGCCCTGCCTTCGCGTTCGACGGGCCGCTCAGCGTGCCGTTCGGGGAGCGTGAAATCGTCACTTCGCCTTGAACTCCGAAATTGCCGATCTTCCACTGGCCTCGTGTGCTCACGATGCCCGCGAGGTCCTGCAACGTCGATCCCGGCCCTAACGCTGCCACCATCTTGTACGCGTAACTCGAAGCGTAATCGTTCACGCGCGCCTGCGTCGATTCCGGCGCGAAGCTTCCCTCGACCTTCGGTCCAAACGTCAGCTCCAGCGCTTCGATGGCGGGCCCAGCGGAGCCCAACCAAGGAAACGTGCGGACGTTCAGGCCGACCAGGCCCTGCACGGCGAGGCTGCCTTCGAAGCGGAAATCCTCGACGGGATTGACCATCTTGAACTTCGGCGTCAAGGTCGTCGTCGTGCTTCCCTCGTTGATTGACGTCACGGTGTCGGTGGCGACGTCGTACGCGAAGCCCACCTTCTTCTTCGAGCTGACTTTGCCTTCCACCACGAGTTGTGCCTTGCCGAGCTTGAGCTTGCCTTCCAACCCGAAGCTCACCCCAATCGGCACGGTGGGCGCGATGAACGTCGCGAGCGGTCCGGAGATCGGCACGGGCACTTCCGCGAAGATCGCTTTGCACTTCAACTCGCCTTGCGCTCCGAGGTCCACGTCGATTCCGCCCGTGATCGTTGCGTTGAGTTCCCCCGACGCCACTGCGCTCAGCGTCGTCAGTTGGCGGTTCGTGATGTGCGCGGTGAAGTCCACGTCGAGCTTGTTCTCGATCTTGAGGCTCAGCAGGTCCCCGGACAGCAGCACGTCGAGGGTGCTGCTGCACTTGAACTTGCCGATTTCCCACTCGACCTTCTTGAACGGACCGGGCAGCGTGCCGTCATCAGGCCATCCTTGCGCTTGCACGATCGAGCGGCGAGACACGTTCTTCGGCAAGCGGTAGCTCACGGTGAGGCTGCCGTCCGCGTGACGCTCGACGTTCTCCGGAGCGTGCGCGCCCGTCAGCGCAATGACGTCGCTGGACGTCAGCGCCACGCGCTGCGACACGCTCAAGTCCTGGTAGACGTCCTCGAGGGGCACCGTCTCCAGCGTGACGATCGTCTGCCCGCCGCTCGGCGTACTGCTCAGCACCCGCCCGTTGATCGGCGACGTGCCGCTGGAGAGCAGCACCTGGCCCGGCTTGGGATGCACGCCGCTCAACGCCACTTGAAAGCGCGCGCCTGTCAGCGAACCGCTCGGCGCGGGCATCAACGGCACGGCGCTCGAGGCGATTTGCGCGTCACTCACGACGACGGCATTCGGGTTGAGTTTGGCCACCGTGATGAGGACCGGCTTGGACTTCACGCCGCCCGCCTCGGCGGTAATTTGAGTGAAGCCCACGGCGACCTTGGCGGTGACTTTGCCTTTGGGGTCGATCGTGACGGCGGTGGGGTTGCTGGAGACCCACTTGACGCTCGTCGTGACTTTACGGCCCTGCATGTCGTAGACGGTGGCTTGCAAGGTGGCGGTCGCGCCAACGGCGGTCAGGAGCGTGGAGGTCGGCGTGATGTCGATGCGGGAGACGGAAACGCGCGCCGCGGCTTCCATGAGCGGCGTGTCGCCGTCGGGCGCGGACGCCGGGAGCGTGAAGGAATTGCAGGCGGACAGCGTCAAGGACAGCACGGCGAGGGCGGACAACGAGCGTTTGCGGGACATGTGTTCCTCCGGGGATGCCCGCGTTCGACGGGCGGAATCAAGTGATTCGACGGTAGGTGGCCAACGGTGGTGTGATCATGACCAGCTCGAATTTCGTGGCGTTCCACCACGGTTCGAGCTCCTTCGATCCGCCCAAGTTGTGTCGACGCGGACCTGCAATGAAGGACGTGGCGTACGCTTCGACGAGCCGTGAGCACGCTGCGAGGCGCGCCTACGGTCCGGCAAACTTCTCGTCATCCTCGTCTTGCTCGCCAGCGCCTCTACGGTGGAGGCAGCGAAGCAAAGAGGTCACGCATCACGCGTGCTCTTTGCTTCGCGAAGGAGATGCTTGTGATCGCGCGATGACGTTGAATCGTTCGCTCGCTGTACACGTCGCTCAATCCCTTCCTCCATTGCAAACGTCCAACGTCGCTGTCAGAAGGGTCAGGCAGCGGCCGTTCGACGTTGACTTTATTCGCGATGAACGGCACGCCGGTAGGGCGTGCACGAATGGTGTACCAAGCGCTCAACGCTGTCGTCGGTGACGGAGGGATTGGAGTCGGCGCACGCCAGCACGTGCCACGGATTCACCTGATTCCGATCAGCAGGTGCATGCTCGATCAACTCAAGCAGGCGGCGTCACACGCTCGCTTGCCGGATGAACGGTTCGACGTCGAACTCGCTCATGATGTCACCGACGAGCTCGCGGACGTCCTTCGGGGATGCGGTGAACGACTTGTCGAGTCGAACGTCGAGGGCGCGGCCGGGGATGACGCGGACGTTGATGTCTTCGCCGAGGGCGCGTTTCACGGCCGGCTGGAGCTTCTCATGCACCCACTCGAGGACGGCCGTAATGTTGCCCTTCTTTCGAGGTGGCCAAGCGGCGCCGAATTTCACCGTCGCGGTTTTGTTCGTAGCGTCATCGCGACGGGTGGGTGTGCGCCATGGCAAGAGCGCCAACCCACAGACTTCTCGCGCTCAGAGGAATCCACGGCCGGCACGTTCCTGTCAATTCCTCGTCGCGGACGTACGGTCAACGTGCAAATGCACGTCGGTCAACCTTCAACGAAGCAGGTTCGCGAGCGCCTCGACGCGTTTCAAATCCGTGATCGGCCCACTCGACGGTTCCTGCGGATCGAGCAGGTACGTCGTGATCTTCGCGCCGGTGCGCGCCATGAGGACGTCGAGGTTGTTGCGCGCCAGCGGCTGACCGTTGTGCGTGAGACGCAATAGCACAATGCGGTCCGTCTTGAGGGTGGGCAGCACCTCCGAGGAAAGAACGTGGAAGACGCGGTCCGAGTCGAGGCCGGACGGCATGACGAGCGTCATGCCGAGCGCGCTGAGCGCACGCGAGAAGCTGAAGCGTTGCCCGAGCGCCATGAGGTCGGTTGCTTGGTACATGTACAGCAAGGCCGTGCGGTTCGATCCGTTGAAGGTCGAGGCGAGTTGGGCGCGAAGGGTTTGCACTCGGGTGTCGTACGTGACGAGGTACCGATTGGCCAAGGTGGTTTTGTTGAAGACCCGCGCGGTTTCCGTCAAGGCTTTACGCCATCCGGTGCGGCCTTCGCTGAAGTCGAACGCGATGGTCGGCGCGATTTTACTGAGGGCTGGGTAGAGGGAGTTGCTGCCGTCATCGCCGGCGTTCATGAGGATGAGGTCGGGTTTGAGCGCGAGGATGACTTCTTGTGAGGGTTGATCGTGCGTTCTCACGTAGATGGGCGTGCCGATTTGTTTCGCGGCGGGCGTGGTGAGGGCGGTCAGGGGTTGGCCGAGCTTGGCGTTGCTGACGCGGGTGCTCGCGAAACCAACGGGTTTGACGCCAAGGACGGCGAGGAGTTCGGCGGTTTCTTCTTGAATGACGACGATGCGTTTGGGGATGCCGGGAAGGGTGGTGGTCCCGAGGTCGTGTTTGATGGTGATCGGTGCGGCCGTGGCGTTGACGGTCAGGGCGAGGGTGAGGGGGAGGGCTCGCTTGAACATGTTCTTCTCCATAATCTTGATGGATTTCCTCGGAATACTCGCTGAAGTGTTCTTCCATGACAATGCAACGTCAACGACCGACGCCCTCTTCACACCACGCGACGCCAACACTCAACCGATCGTCCACGTTCGACCACTCCCCGCTCGACCAATGCCTCCTCAACCAGGCTCGACCGCGCACCCAACGCTTCACGAACTCAACCGCAAAGCACGCATCAGCCAAGGCAAACCCCGAGAACCCTCCCTCCAACCGAGCACCACCGTCGTCCCACCGCGCGACGCTCGCCAACTCGAAGCGCAGCACCTCCACGCTCTCCCCGCGACGCCAACGCGGACGCCCACCCCCCACCAAATCAGGCGTGACAGCCACCCTTCCTCCCAACAAACGTCCCATCAAACCCGTACACCATCGTGGAGCAGAAAACGTTCGCTCCCCGGCGGGCCGCAATATCGTCATTCGATGAGCAGGTCGGTGAGCAGACGCCGACCATGTCAAGACGGTGGAACGGCAACCAAAGCATGTCATCAAACTCCACCCCCGCGTTCGTTGCCTCGTCCCACCTGCCATTCCGGTATCCTCCAAGAGAACACCATGCCTTCGGACCCTCCCCCCACCTCGCCTGAACTCGATTCGCTCGTTCAAGAGCAAGGCGAGATGGCCAACCGCATTCGCCACCACGACTGGGCGTCCACACCCCTCGGTCCTCCCAGCACTTGGCCGGACCCGCTGCGCACCTACATCCAGATGATGCTGGCGTCCAAGCACCCCATGTACCTCGCGTGGACGCACGACCTCATCGCGTTGTACAACGACGCGTACCGACCCATCCTCGGCACGGACAAGCATCCGCACGCGCTCGGCGCGCGCACCGCCGACATCTTCGGGCAGGACGGTTACCCAGGCCTCAAACCCGTCTTCGACGCCGCGATCGAACGAGGGGAAAGCGCCGCGTTCGAAAATCACCTGGTGCCCTTGGTGCGTCACGGATACATGGAAGAATGCTACTTCGACGTCAGCTACACCCCGGTCCACGTGAATGGGCACGTGGCCGGCGTGTTCTGCTCCGTCACCGAAACCACCGAGCGGGTGCTCGCGGCGCGCCGCACCAAGACCCTCGCGGCGCTCACCGCGACCCTGCTCGGCTTGCACCACCCGGACGACGTCGTTCACGCGGCCTTGCACGTCGCCAACCTCAATCCGCACGACCTTCCGTGCGCCGTGGTGTACACGCCAAACGAGCAAGGTGAACTGCAGTGGCGTGGCGCGACCCGCTCCAACGACGAGCAGATGACGCGGTGGCAGCACACTCCCCCCGAATGGCAAACGACGCATCAAGCGCACGTTCTCGCCACGTCACCGCTCGCCGTCGGACCCTGGCCGGAACCTGTAACGCAAGTGGCGGTGTTCCCCCTCACGTCCTTTGAAGACCGACCGCTGGGATTGCTCGTCGTGGGTCTCAACGCGCGTCAGCGCTTCGACGACGCGTACCAAGACTTCTTGCGGTTGTTTCGTGGGCAACTCTCAGGCGCGTTGCGCGACGCGCTTTTGACAGAGGCGTTACGGCAACGAAACGCTGATCTCGCGCGGGAACGGGAGTTGCTCAGCGAGCAAACCACGGTCCTCGCGCGCGAGCGGGAGCTGCTCAAAGAGCAAACCGCGGCCCTCGCGCACGCCAACGAGGAACTCGAAGCGTTCGCGTACGGCGTAGCGCACGACTTACGTACGCCCCTCCGGCACATCGCGAGCTTCAACGCCTTGCTGCGAACGTCGCTCGGAAGCGGCGTGAACGAGAAGTCGGCGCGGTACTTGCAGGTGGTCGATCAAGCGGCGGCGCGCATGAGCAAACTCATCGACGCGATGCTGGAGTTGTCCCGAACGTCCCGGCAGCCCTTACGGATGGGCTTGGTGGATTTCGGGGCGCTCGTGGCGTCCGTGCGTGAAGAGCTGGAAGCGGAGGCGCCAGAACGACCGGTAACATGGCATGTCGAGCCGTTGCCGTTAATGCTGGGCGATTCCGATTTGCTGCGGCAAGTGATGTTGAACTTGCTCGCCAACGCCGTGAAGTACACGCGCGTCCAAGCGCGCGCGGTGATCGAGGTGCGCGTCGAGGAGCACCCGGAGGAATGGCGGGTGCTCGTGCGGGACAACGGAGTGGGATTCGACTCGAAGTACGCGGATAAGTTATTCAACGTGTTTCAACGATTGCATCGCCAAGAAGACTTCGAGGGCACAGGCGTGGGTCTCGCGAACGTGCGACGCATCGTGCATCGACACGGCGGACGCGTGTGGGCCGAAGGCATGCCGAATGAAGGGGCGACGTTCGGATTCACGTTGCCGAAGTAAAGTTGATGATGGCACCCGAGCATCCCCGGCTTCTCAGGACGCTCAACGCGGCGACGAGATCGATGCGAATCACGCGGAAGCCCGGCACGTTCGGCAGGCACGTGAACAACCCCTCTTCAGGGATGAACACGGCCCGGTTTCGCAGACCGTGGAACGCGGGGGAGACGCGCTCAATGAAGCCGTCGACAACGTCTCGCCGTTGGCGCAACTGCGCGTCCCCGGTGTCTTCGAACGCATCCGGACTCGTACAACCGCGACATCACGTGCGTTGGCGTGCCCGTCGACCTCGATGGGTGCGGTCGACGGCAGGTACGACACGTCGCAGATCGACGCGGTCACGATGAGCGCTCGCCGCCTTCATCCGCTTGCGTCGACCGCAGACACGCTCGGTCGTCACGCTTCGCGTGCATCAAAGGTGCTGCACGCCTCCCGTCGGTCAACGGCGATACACTTGATGGGATGTCCGACGAATCCGATGATCGCCGTGTTGCCGCCGAGCGTGCCTCTTTCGCTGCTGCCCGCGAGCACGTCGGTGCCGCCGGGTTCGCGCAGAGAGACGTCCTGGAACGCTTGATCGACGCGGGTCGAGAGCAAATTCAGTTCACGGTCTCGCTGCGTCAAGTCTTGACGATCACCTTGCAGCAACTGCACGCCCTGCCGCTCATGGACCTCCACCAAGCGGCCGAACCGCACGTCACCACCTTGGAGAGCATCGTGCAGTCGTCGCGCGCGCAACTCGAGACCGCTGACCGCTTGCGTGACAGCATCCAGCGGGCACTCGTGGAAGTGCGTGGCACGCCCATCGAGGACATCAGCGCGCAAGTGCTGACCAACCTCAGCCAAGTCGTGCAGCACCAAGCGGCGGACTTGGCGGCGCTGATCTCGTTGGCGCTCAACGAAGCGAGCACCGTCGAGCAAATCACCACCTTGCAGCGTGTCAGCACGCAAGCCCACGAGCAACTTCAGCAGGCGAAGCACGAGCAGGCGGAGCGCGCCTTGATGCACCTCAACCAAATCAGTCAAGACGTGCTGACGCGGATTCGTGCGTTGGAGGCCAGCGGAACGACGCACGCGGAGCAAAAGAAGCAGCTGGAGCACGAAGCGTTGGCAGCGCGAGAGCACATTGCTCGCTTGGAGGCGAGCGCCAAGCTTGACGCGCAGGAAATCACTCGGTTGGAAGCGCAAGCGGAAGTGTCACGGGCGCGCACGGCGGAGTTGGAGGCGGCCGCCGCGAAGACGCAGGAGAAAATCGCGCGGCTACGCCAGCAAGTCGAAGTGCAGCATCACCGTGAGCGTGAAGCACAACAACACGCCGACCTCGAGGCGGGCTCGGATCCGTCCAGCACGTGACGACGGTTCGTGTGACTTCACGTGAAGCTGCTTGGCGTTCACGAATCGATCAAGTCACGCGTCCTCAAGCACGTGGACATCACAACGGATGGACGACGCTTCACGATGACCTTCCCGCGTTGCATTTGCTGACCTTACGCGTTGCTTGTCAAGGCATAAAAAAAGCCCCTGGTTCCGCGCCAGGGGGTGTAAGGGTCAAGGACAAAGCTCAACTCGAACACCTACAGGAGGAATGCATGGATCGAGAAGGTGATCTCAAGCCGGCAGGGAAGCAGAACGGCCTTCCACTTCATGACTGCCTGTTGTCGCGTTGCTTGACATTGACTTCGCGGAAGTCCTTGATGACCCCAACGAGAACAAGGTACGTTGCACGGCTGCTTGAAGGGTAGGAGGGGCGTCAGGACGTGACCACCTCGTTCACGTGTACCTCTGGAGCTTCGTGAAGTCACGTTCATCAAGGGTTGCGCTTCGATCCACGTCACACGACGAGCAGCGCTCCACCTGCTGATTACGGCAGAAAAACGTTTTCGGCTGCCGCGATGCTGAGATGAAGCAACACGGAGAGCTGTTTATGCTTCCTGCCGACGAACCATCATCCGCGAGAACCCCCGCAAACAACGAATCCTTCCATGAACCTGCAAAAAATCAAACTTCATCTCCCTGGGAATTTCGTCCTGCACCGTCACTCGATCATGCGCATGAAACGCCAGGCGAGTCGGCGGCCAAGGATCGGTTTCGGCAACGACCTCTTTTCCTTCATCTTGCTGAAACGCGAACAGCACGCCGGTTTCATTTGCCGTTACACGAACGCTATGACGATCTCCTAGCATTTGATCCCGCTCCTCGTACGCCACCCGTTCATCGTGCCTCAACGTCAACGAAGTCGTTTCCGTGCGCTTGTCGTGCAGGATGTGCTGGTCCAACCACGCCAGCGAGGCACGGTTCATCTGCATGCCACCAGCGGCGTTCGTCATCGCCGCGAAGGCGGCTTGCAGTCTTGGGATCAATGCCAGAACCGCTGTCGGCCCCTCGTTGAGCCGACCTGTGAAACGACCTCCACATCGTTCACCCGCGCCCCGTTCAGGTCACGCCCACCCAGCGGCCGTCCGTCGTCTCCTGGAGGAAGTGCAGAAGTGAGGCCATTCCTTCCATGCCAACTCCGGAGCGGCGGACTGCTTCGTGTGATGCGCTTCAACTCGAGCCGTAACGCCTCCAAGCTCTCCACGCGGCCGCACTCGAACGTACAAGAACGTACAACCACGCCGGGTCAGACAAGAAGCCCTGCGATCTCCCTGGTACGGCTCGAACGACATGACCGAAGCAGAGATGGAAGTTACCGCGGCGTTGAAGACGGGGAGGAGGTTGTACTTCGATCATCGTGATTCCGACAGGATGCCCAGCCGGAATCAACTCGTCCGGGATTCCTGACCATCCTTGCAAGCGCCTTCGACTGGAAGGCGCTTGCTTCGTGTCAGCCTCGAAGAAGGTACGCTCGATCAGCGTTACGAAGAGCGTCGACTCACGGCGCAGCCCACACGATCTTTTCCTGATCAGCGCTCGAGAAGGGCGCGTTCTTCTTTGTCTGGCGGCGAACGCTTGAAGGCGTAAAAAGAGCGCCGTCCTTCCCGCTTGGTGTTTCCCGCGGCGTTCACCTTCTTGCCAGGCGGATGACGTTCCCATTGCGCGACGAATGAGCCTGCCGTGAAGAAGAATTGGTTCATCTGCGTCCAAACCAGCCCTCATCCGCCGTACCGTGAAGTGTCGCAGCGACGCCACGGAACGTTCCGTTCATCCCTGCCGCCCCTGCCTGAAAGCAAGAGGGCGCTTGACCGACGCCCAGGAGGAACCATGCAAGGCACGCCACGCACGACCGCCTTCGCCCTGACCGTCCCTGCCGTCTTTGTCCTTTCCATGACCGCCTTGTCCGCGCAGAGCACATCCACGCCCGACGTGGCCATGAACACTTCCAACATGAAGTGGCAACCCGGCCCGCCCAACCTGCCCGCCGGAACGCAAATCATCGTGCTGCAAGGTGACCCGTCCAAAGCGGGCGGCATCGCCACGATCCGCCTAAAGTTCCCAGCAGGCGCCGTCATTGCACCTCACAAGCACTCGACGGATGAAGCAGCCACCGTCATTTCAGGACGCTTCCACGTCGCTCCTGGAGATACCCTCGATCCGTCCAAAGGCACGACGCTCATGGCGGGAGGCTACACGACGCTCATGGCCGGACACCACCACTTCGCCTGGGTGGACGGCGTCACGGTCGTACAATTCACAGGGGCAGGCCCGCTCGACATCGAATACCTCAATCCAGCAGATGACCCGAGCCAGCACAAGTAATCGGCGCGTCATACACCGAACATCGAGACTGGCCGGTGACACCAAGGAAGAGGGCTGCAACGCGAATGACCTTGAGGGCTCATCGCGTCCCCGAAAGACCGTCCGGCTGAACAGTGAGGCAGACGACGCGATCCTTTCCTTACCAGCGCCCCAGAAGGGCGCTTTCTTCCTTGCCCAACGGCAAGGACTTCAAAGCCGTAAAAAGTGCGCCGCCTTTCCCGCTCAACGTTTCACCTTCCCCAACTCCGTGACTCACGTGTTGACTGTCACGCCCTTTGTCTCGACAATTCAATCCACCCAGCTTCGACGTGCGCGAAGACGACACCGTGCGGATCCGCATCCTCGAACCGTCCACGCACGCCATCACCGTCAACGAAGTGCGCGAACTCCTCGCCGCCATCGCCGTGAAGCCGCCGAGGGACGATCGTACGCTCAGCGATTTGCTCGAACGTGCGACGTTTAGCCAAGGCTCTGCGGTCCTGTTCGAACTGCTGCGTACGAAACTCGGACGGTCGACCGAAGTTCAATACGACGGGTCCTGTCACTTATACGCACGCGACGAACAACGCAAACAAATCAAGTTGCACGGCAACACGCGCAAAGCCAGAAGCGCGTTGGTGCGGCGTTCACAGCGCACCTTGCGTCATTTGAACTCGTTCAACCACGCGCGTACCCTCGATGACCATAAAGTCGATGTCTGCCTTTCGTGACCGGCGACCGCTGCAGCCCAACCTTCAACTTGACACGCCGGTCACCTCGCTCGACGGTAACACGAGTTGCCGTTGCTCGGACGACCGCACCACGCCATTGCATTCGAACACCCGCCGCATCACGACGTTCGACGTCCTCGACTCCGGACGGACCGGTCCGCGTGCACGCTCGCGCCCGCACGTGCGCGTGCCACCTCCCCCGTACATCAGCGTTAAAATCAGCGGTTGGTCGAGCTCTCGACTGGTACTTTGGCGAGGTGACCCCTCCGACTTGAACGACCCATAAGGCGGGCCGTGCGTTGAAGACGAACTTGCGCGGTCACCAAGGCAAATCGATTCAGATTGATCAGCCAGGTTGGTTCGCGTTGGGAACGCCGACTTTTGAGAAGAACCTTTCCAAGAACTCCCGTCCGTGTGTGAGGAACACGTACCTTCATGACGTACCGCCGTACCACGCAACCCCTCGCGCCCGCCCGCGCTCCGCGCCCCGTGAGCGCGTACGACCCGTACCCGACCGTCGACCTCACCCCGAACGCCGTGCAAATCGGATTCGACGCGCTCGCAGGGCGCCTCGCTCGCCACGACGCCATCGCCCTCGACGGCATGCCGGGCGTGCTGTGGGATGATCTGCGCGACCGACTCGACGTGGCCCTCCTCGCCCTCGGCAAGCGCGCCGAATGGCTCGACGCACGCCGTGCCTTCAAAAAGCCGCGCGACCTCGACGCGCTCGTACGACCGTACCTTGGCGGGAACGACCCGTTGTTCGGCACGCGCTGCCCCCTGGTCCTCGCAGATTTCTTCGAGGAAACAGCCGACCTCGGCTCGCCCCACGCGGACCTTCGCGTCGTGTACGGACCAGGCGCAGCCCTGCTCGCCCCGACAGCCGCGCTCGTGTACGTGGAACTCCCGAAGAACGAGGTGCAGTTTCGCGCGCGCGCCGGCATCCCCACGAACCTCGGCAGGATGGACGCCGCGCCGCCGAAAGAGGCGTACAAACGCAGCTACTTCGTGGACTGGCCGGTGCTGGCGCGTCACAAGCGCGACGTGCTGCATCGCGTGGAAGTCTTCGTGGACGCGCAACGCCCGGACGAACCAACCTTCGCGGACGCGGCCGACGTGCGAGACGCACTTCACGCCTTGGCACGGCGACCGTTCCGCGCACGCCCGTGGTTCGAGCCTGGCCCGTGGGGCGGGCAGTGGATCAAACGCCTGCTTCCAAACCTCGCGCCGGACGCGCCGAACCTCGCGTGGAGCTTCGAACTTATCGCGCCTGAAAACGGCTTGCTGCTCGCGGGCGGCGGGCTGCTCGAACTCGCGTTCGAATGGCTCATGCTGCACGCCGGGAACGACGTGCTCGGCGAGGCGTTCGCGCGCTTCGGCACCGCGTTCCCCATCCGCTTCGACTGGCTCGACACCGTCGAAGGCGGCAACCTCAGCCTCCAGGTGCATCCCACGCCCGAGTACCTCCGCGCGCACTTCGGCGAGACCTTCACGCAAGACGAAACGTATTACATCCTGCACGCCGACGAAGGGGCTCACGTCTACCTCGGCTTCCAAGAAGGTGTGGATCCGCACGCGTTCCGCCGCGACCTAGAGCACAGCCTCGCCACGGGCGAAGCGGTGAACGTCGAGCAGTACGTGCAACGGCACCCCGCGCACACGGGCGACCTGTTCTTGATTCCGAACGGCACCGTGCACTGCTCCGGAACAGGCAGCTTGGTACTCGAGATCAGCGCCACGCCGTACATCTTCACGTTCAAGCTGTACGACTGGCTGCGACTCGACCTCGACGGCAACCCACGGCCCCTCAACATCACGCGCGCCTTCGACAACCTCGATTTCGAGCGTCAAGGCGAACGCGCGGCGCGCGAACTCCTCAGCGTCCCAGTCGTGCTTGAATCAGGTGACGGCTGGGAGCGCTGGCAGCTCCCCACGCACCCGGAGCACTTCTACGACGTGCACCGCGTCCACCTCAGCGGCACCGCGCACCTTTCCACCGACGACCGCTGCCACGTGCTCGCCGTCGTGTCCGGTACGAGCGTACGCGTGCAAGTGAACGGCGCGCCCGACGCGACGTACCGCTTCGCGGAAACCTTCGTCGTGCCCGCCGCCGCCCGCTCGTACCGCCTCACGAGCGAGAACGGACCTGCCACGGTCGTCCTCGCGTTCGTCAAACCCGGCCGTGGAGGTGCGTGAACACCCCGAGTCCTTTCGTTCTCGCGCTCGACGTGGGCGGCGGGCACGTCACGGCCGCCATCGTCAACACCACCGCCCGCGCCCTGCACCACTCGAGCGTGACGCGCATCGCAATTCCTCACGACGCGCCCGCCCTCGACCTCGTGCACGCCTGGGCCAACGTCGGCCTTCACGCCCTCGCCGCCGCGGATTCCCTTGCCGTGACGGGCATCGGAATCGCCATGCCCGGCCCGTTCGATTACGCGCAAGGCGTGTCCCTCATGACACGCAAGTTCCGCGCGCTGCACGGCCTGAACGTCCGACGCGCCTTGAGGAACGCGTGGCAAGACGGTCCCCTCGCCAACGCGCCCATCCGCTTCGAAAACGACGCCGCCCTGTTCGCCCTCGGCGAATGGTGGGGCGGCGCCGCGCGCGGCGCGCAACGCGTCGTCGGCATCACGCTCGGCACGGGTTTCGGCAGCGGCTTCGTCCGCAGTGGCGTCACCCTGCACGGCGGGCACGGCGTTCCCGACGGCGGAACCGTATGGCACCTCCCGCTGCGCGGTGGCGTCGCCGAAGACTTCATTTCCGGCGCGGCCCTCACGCACGCCTACCAGCAGCGCGCCGGCCGCCACTTGACTCCCGAACGGCTCGCCGACGCCGCCTTCGCGGGCGACAGCGAGGCCCGAACTGTCTTCACGCACCTTGGCTACGACATCGCAGAGGTACTCGCACCCGTCCTGAACGCGTTTCACGCGGAGCGCCTCGTGCTCGGCGGTAACCTCTCCCGCGCCTTCACGCTGTTCCAATCGCCCCTCCAGACCGAGCTGCGCCTGCACGCCCCGGGCGTGCACGTGACGCCCACCGACTTGTACGAAACGGCGGCCCTGCTCGGCGCCGCCGCGCTGTTCATTGCCAACTCCGACGCGCGCAGCGTCACGAATTGATATCCGACGAGGACCGCATGCCGCCGCACTTCGCGGCAACTCATGAGGAAACCCGTCGCGTCAACGACTCGTCGAACGTGGCGTACGTGCAGATTCGCGAGTTGCAGAAGCGGAACGTGCCGCTGAAGGTACCCGCCCTCCAAGTGCGCTCAGACTTCACGTTGGTGCACGGCAAGCGGAACGTCCGCTGAGATATCGACGAGGCGCTGCCAATCGCGCGGGAAGATCCGCCGCTGTAGCGAGTGGCGCTCACGAACGCGCGGACGTTCGCTCGGTCGGATGTCGAACTGGTGATGTGCACGCCAAGGTGCGCATGCATAAGGTGACCGTCCGCGAGGAGGACAACGGCATCAAGTTCAACTCGACGGACACCGAACGACCGTTTCAAGTGTCCGGGTGGTTGCACGAGGAGTACGAAGCGGCGCGGGTAGGACTGGCGAACGTGCGGTGAATCATCGCTCGTCACGCTGGACGATTGGAGGCGGCAGGGCCGCTTGCGCGTAGGGCGACGGTCACGCTGACCCTGCCGAGAACGTTGACTTGACGTCAGCGCCACGTGTGGTTCGCGCGGCGCTCGAGCGGTCAGCTGTGGGAACCGTGGTTGCACCCGAACGAGACAAACGTGTGCGGGCGCATCACCCCGCCGTCCCCGTTCGGGCTGAACGGGTCGGTACAAGACGGCTTTTAATTCGAAGGCACGATCGAGCACGCACGCCGTGCTCGACCGGCATGGCTTCGAGCAGCAACGGCCACGCGAGCCGTTCCGCGACGGCACGCACGGCCGTGGCTTTCGTACGGCGACGTGTGGATGATCTTGCCGTGGATCGACGCGTTCCCAGTCCACGCGTTGAGTTGGGACGCCTTGAAGTTGCTGCCAGAGGCGAACGAGGCAACGTCACCGACTCACTGACGCAGGAGTGGCGCGCAGACACGGCGAATGGAAACGCGAGCGAGAATGGCGCAAGCACAGGCAAATCAAGCGCGGGCAATGCTGGCTTCGAGAAGACCCATGGCGTGTCGCTTCCTCAACGCCAGGACACGCTCGTAGTTCGTGCTGCCAGCGCCGTAGCTCGTGAACTCTTCAATGCCTGCACTGCTTGGGAACCCCACCTCGAAGCTGTTCTCACTGCTGATCTTGAATCCGCGCGGCCAACCGCACGGCAGCACGCTCAAGGGCAGTGAACGCCTCAAAGGTCATCACCGGCAACGGCGCGACGCTCAAGCCCAAGGCTTCCTTGTCCACCTCACCGTTGTCTGCCTCGGCGGCGCGCTCCGCAACGACACTCGCCGCCTTCGCACGAGCAGCCGTTTGAAGTGCGAACGCTTCACTCCTTGCCTTGCTCACGTGACGTGGCGCGCGACGACACTACCGATTCCGAATGAAGTCGAAGACGTTTTGGACCGTCGCGTACGCATGCTCGATCATCGTGCCAAGTTCGCGCTCGTGACCACGCAACTTGAACACGCCGTGCTTGTCGAGCAGCACTTCCAACACCACTTCCCTTGGAAGATCGTGCAACGTGTCTTCCGGAGCGGCCATCAGGTACACGTTCGCCTTGTGCGTTCGCATCCACTCCAGCATCTCGCGGTGCGGCTCGTCGAGCTTGTCTTCCCATCCCAAGATCATTTCGGACATACCCGAGGCTACGAGTGCAGGTCGCACGTCACCCTACAACGACCTGAAGGCATCTTGGAACGTGAATCTCAGCAAAAGTCACGTTTGGAACGTGATCAGCTCGTCGTGTCGCACAGTTCGTCTTCTCGTCGTGACGACCGACGCTTGCAAGGCGTGACGCCCATGCGAGACGCTCACCTTCATCACAGCGACGCGCGCTGACGGTGCGTGGCGCGCCTCGCCACGCACCGTCAACGCGCACTGCAAGCCGTGCCCGCTCGTCCACGTGCCTCGTGACGCCGGATCGTCCGTTGCCGCACCAGGCGTCGGCGCGCGAGGAGACCGCGGGGATCTTCGACGAGGACGCGCAGGCAGGGACGCGCTTGAAACGCGTTGAAGGCGGCAATGCACGACCGCGCGTTCCCCCCTTCTCAACGATGGAGCTTCACTGAAGAGCGAGTGGGACGCTTTACATGTTCCGTCGCTAGACTTCCCGCGTGAATCAGGACGTTGTGAACACCTGGGAGCGCGCACTGACGGACGAGCAGCGCGAGAAGCTCGAAGCCTTGCGGGCACGTCACTGCAAAGTCGAGGCGGTGTTCGTTGCGGCTGATGCGGCCAAGGGCATCGAGGCGCACGTGCGACTCAGCGTCATGGTCGACAGCTTGCAACTCGCGTTCAGAAACGAGGCCCACGATATCCGCGTGGGGTTCGACGCGCTGTGCCATGATGCGATGGTCAAGCTGACCTTGCCGGAGCCGCCTCGCGAGCTGCTCGACTGAAAGCTTTCATACCGCCGCTCGTTGCCAACCTTGTTCATTCCAGCGCGACTTGACAAGCGCTGCCGAACTTGTGAAAACGGTGGTGCACGCTCGTTCCTGTGAGATTCCTCCTGAAAGATTGCCTTGTCAGCTGTCCTTGACGGCACTCGCCTTCGTCACCGCTGTGTTGGCTCGTCCGGAGCGCCCTCTGAACGTCCCGAGCAGCCGGACCTTCAAGAACCCGAATTGCATCGTGACGTGCAGCAACCGCAACCGTTCTCCGTGATTCGATGGCTCGACCAGGAACCTTGAACGTCATGAAGACCCGCGCTGACATCGCGCCGCCTCAAAACAAGCCGCGCGACATGAACCACACCGTGAAGAGCGACCACACGGTCAAGGCGTTCACGTTCCCCGCAGGGGCAACCACGTTCACAAGGAAGGACATTCCCGGTCTTGTGATGTCGTAGGTGATCGGTCAAAGCAACTTCAACCCCGATGAATCGGCCCGCGCCGACGAACGCAGCGTCGCGTGGCCGCTCCTCGATCTACGGTCCGTCTCGACGAGATCACGCACGGGCTCGCAACCCGGCCGTCAACGACAGAACTGCCGTCACGGTCGATGGGCTTCACGTACGATCCTGAATCGAGGCGGTGAGATCGACGGCGAGGCGTTCGCGTTCGAGCAGCTCCTCGGCCGTCTCCACCTCGAACACACGCAGGGACAACGCCACGGCCTTCCTGAACGCCGTACGTCTTGGCGATGTGCTCGGCGTCCTTCGTCGCGTTCCTCGCCCACGCGAAGAGTTCGAGCAATTCAGGAGCGTCGTCCACACCAGACGGTACGCCCGTCGCACGGACGGCTGCCTTCCAAGTGTGTTGTCGCGCTTCTACGGCCTTCACCACTTGCGATGAACAGTCGTTCGTGGCGTGCTAAGGGCGATCGACGAGAACGCGAAGAACGCGTGAAGAACGTGCGTGGGTGCGGCTCGAAGGTCAACACGTACACTCACACACTGGGCTTGACGAGCGCGGCCGTCGAACGGTGAGAGGAGATGCGGACGGATGACCAACGCGAACGACTCGCGTCTCTCCGTGCCCGCAAGTGCCGCGTCGAAGCCGTCTTCGTGCGAGGCGACAAGGCGTACGGCATTCCACCGCATTTGCGCTTGAGCTTGACGGCCGCGCGCGTGCTGATCTTCGTTCAATACGAACCGCATGATGTCCGCGCCGCATTCGATGCTCTCTACGACGACTCATGGTGAAGCTCCCGCTGCCCGATGGAACGCGCGCTTCCAACCGATTCAACTGAGCGGCCTCCCTGAACGCTTGGCCATCACCAATCCAGGTTCGAACGGCAGGGTTGCGACCACAGGTCATGGCTTGCACGCTCATCGGCAATGCGAGCCATGACCTGTGATCACGGCCACAAAAGAGTACGCTGGTCTCACTGCTGAGCGTCGCTCAGCTTCACTCCTTGGACTTGAAGTTCCCACCGGGTGTCCCTCCACTTCGAGGCCAACCCATGACCCACGACGACACGAGCGGCGACCACACACGCGCCGCTTCCAACGAAGCGCCGCCGGACCCGCACGCCACACCAGGAAGTGAGCGCGCCTTGTTCGAGCACGCGCCCAACGCCGCCCTGCTGCTCACCCCGCACGGCCGCATTCACGACGTCAACGTACGAGGACGCGCCCTGCTCGAAGCCGAGCACGCTCCCCTCGTCGGGCAGGCCTTCACGCGCTTCCTCACGCCCGCGTCGCACTCCACGCTCAGCGCGCTTCTTCGGCGCGTGTTCGACACGCCCGGCGTGCACCGCGAGGAAGTACAACTCCTGCGGCATGACGGTACCGTGCGGGACGTCGCCGTGGACGCCGTGGCCTTCGACGTGAACGGCGCGCCCACCTGCTACCTCACCTTGACGGACGTGGACGCCTTCAAGCGCGCGCATCAACACCTGTCCGACGTCAACACGCACCTCGAACGTCAACTGCGTCAACGCACCGCCCGCATCCAAGGATTGAACGAGGAGTTCGAGCACGTCATCAACGCGACGGACAACGAGTTGCGCACCGTCCTCAGCCGCGCGCAGAACTTCTTGTGGTTGCACCGCCGCGACCAGCCTCAAGAGCCGAGGGAAGAGGACGAAAACGTATCACGGGCCGATGGAGCCGTGCAGCAAGCGTTGTCGTTGCTGAACTCCCTGGAGCAGTACATGCGCACGCGCAGCATGCGGGTGCGCGTGCGCGACGTCGACCTCAACCACGTGCTGCGCGAAGTCAGCAAAGACATGCAAGCCCTCCTCAAGGGCCGCGACGTTCGCTTCGATCCTCCGTCGTTGCCGACCGTGCAAGGTGACAGTCAAGTGTTGCACTTGATTTTGTTCGAGTACGTGTCGAACGCCTTGAAGTTCTCGCGGTCGCACGACGTGCTTCGCTTGCAAGTGCGCGTCGAGGAAACGGACGGCGAGTACCGCATTGGCGTGCAGGACGACGGGGTGGGATTCAACATGCGCTCGAAGGACAAACTCTTCAAGATGTTCGGTCGACTGCATCCGTCCGGTGAGTACGAAGGAACGGGCTTGGGCTTGGTGTGCGTGCGACGCTTGTGTGAACGCTTCGGGGGACGCGCGTGGGGCGAAGGCAAGCCGGGAAGTGGCGCGACCTTCTGGTTCTCGTGGCCGAAAGTGCCGTTGCTGCTGGACTGACCGACCGCGCTTCTCGTCAATGAAGGCCGAACCGTGCAACCCGCAACGATTCCGAGTGAAGGGTGCACGCGCCGTTTCGTGCGTCGTTGGCCACGCCCCGAGCAAGCAACGTCAAGTCATCAAGGGCAGACGTGTCTTCGTACGCGTGAAGCGTGATGAACACTTCACGCAGGGCCTGGGCGGTCATCAGGGCGCGCGGGTCATTCGTCGTTGCCGCTCAAAGGCGTTCGGCAGCGTCGCCGCGGTCGTCATGACGGCCATCGCGGACAGCACGCCCACGCCAATGTGCCGCGAAGTGTTCTGAAGCGCCGACGTCACACCGGACTCCTCGTCACGCACGCCGTGCACGACCGTGAAAGTCAAGCTCAACCCGAATCCGAATGCGGTCGCGACGCTGCCTGGCAGGAGGTTCAGGGCGTCGCTCGCGTGCGACTCCATGCTCGACAGTCACAGTACGGCCGCCGCGGGAATCAGCATGTCGGTCGTGGCGAACGCGCGACGCGGAACACGAGCTTCGCGTCGAGGCGATCCCGACGGCGAACGGCAGCTTCGCGAGGCCCATGCGGAAGAGGCTGCACCCGAGGATGGACTGCACGAACAGCGTCACGAGGTAGAAGGTGCCGATCGCGCTGATGGCGAGGAGCAGCAGGCCGAGGGATGATTTGATTGATGATGATCCGATTGATGAAACGTGCGTCCTGAGGCTGACCAAACACCCTCTTACTGATCTTGGTGGAAGTCAAGCGGGCGCGTGACGCGAGAACGCAGGCACGCGAGATCGACGACGAACCAGCGCAAACGCGGCGCAAGAAACGCACGGTGACAACACCGAGTTCGCAGCGTAAAAAAACTTTGTAAGCTCACCTTGTTTGACGTGACGTCAAACCAAGTAGACTGACGAAGTAGTTTTCCAATGTACGCAGTGAATGAGCGGCGCACGAAGAAATTCTTCGTGCGCCGCTTCGTTGTTGGAATACGAGGAGTACAACATGGCTTCAGGTACAGTGAAATGGTTCAACGCGGACAAAGGCTTCGGATTCATCCAAACGGAAGGTAGCCCTGACGTCTTCGCGCACTTCAGCGCGATTCAAGGCTCGGGTTACAAGAAGCTCAACGAAGGTGACGAAGTTGACTTCGAAGTGGAAGCCGGTCAGCGTGGCAAAGGCCCGCAAGCCAAAGGCATCGTCGTGACCAAGGCCGCGCCCGTCCCTGAGGACGGCGATCGTCCTCAGCGTCGCGACGACCGCTGGTAAGTCCCTTCAATGCCCGAGAGGACCCACTCGGGTCCTCGATCAAGCCAATCGGACCTGGTTTCGCGCGTCTGAAACGTCCTTTTCAACTTCTGCTTGTCCATAGAAATGGCGATCCTCCTGCTATGTCAAACCCACCTGACGATGTCCGCGCTGCCACCGAGCATGCCGTTTTCGCCGCCGCGCGCGAGCACGTCGGCAATGCAGGATTCGCTCAACGAGACGTCCTTGAACGCCTGATCAACGCGGGCCGTGAGCAAATCCTCTTCACGTCGTCGCTCCATCAAGTGTTGGCGACCACTTTGCAGCAACTGCACGCCCTGCCTCTCATGGACCTTCATCACGCGGCCGAACCGCACGTCACCACGTTGGAGAACATCGTGCAGTCGTCGTGGACTCAATTGGAGACCGCCGACCGCTTGCGAGACAGCATTCAGCAAGCCTTGGCGGAGGTGCGTGGCACGCCCGTCGAAGAGATCAGCGTGCAGGTGCTGTCTCCCCTCAGCCAAATGGTGCAACGCCAAGCCGCCGACTTGCAGGCGTTGATCTCCTTGGCACTCGATCAAGCCAGCAACGTCGATCAAATCACCACTTTGCAACGCATCAGCACGCAAGCGCACGCGCATCTCCAACAAGCGAAGCAGGAAGGGGCCGAGCGCGCCTTGCTGCACCTCGACCAAATCGGTCAGGACGCCCTGAATCGGATTCGCGCGTTGGAAGTGAGTGGGACGACGCACGCCGAGCAGCAAGAACAGCTGGAACACGAGGCGTTGGTCGCGCACGCACACCTGGCCGAGTTGGAAGAGCGCGCCGTGCGGGACGCGCAGGAAGTCGCGCGATTGGAAGCGGCCGCGGACGTGTTGCGGGCGCGCACCACGGGATTCGAAGCGGCCGCGGCGAAGACGCAAGAGCGAATTGCGCGGTTGCGCGCGCAGATCGAGCAGCGGCATCACCGTGAGCGTGAAGTGGAACAACAAGCTCAGAGCGATGATGGCGCAGAAACGCCCAACGTTTGATGGAGGGCGTTGTGCGACAGGTGGAGAGCGCTTGACTTTCTTTGGTGGCCGTGGAGCACGCGGCTTTCGTCAACTCTTGATGCCTGCAAACGATGGGGCGTTCAGTCGGCGTTCCAGAAGGACGGGCAAGCGACCTCTTCGCGCTCCACGGCAAGCGACGTGAAGAATGACGAGCCACGCCGACCTTCCGTTGATTCCTTGACCGTACACGCCCAGAGCGTCCCGGTCCCCCCGCGCTTCGACACGTTCCTCAATTCATCGCCCTGATCATGGACGCGTCCACACGAAAGACAGGTCTTCCGTTGTCAACTGACGAATTGAGCTCGCTTCAAGCGCGCGTGCTCACCCTCGAAGGCGAACTGCAAGCGTGCCAGCAACGCGCGGTGGCCCTGTTCAACGAAGCGCCCGCTCCGTACTTCCTGCTCGACTCGCAAGGCCGCATCGTCGATGTCAACGTCACCGGTCATGGCCTGCTCGGTCGTACCCGCGAGGACGTGCTGCGCCGCTCTTGGATCTCGTTTTTGCCGTCCACCTCCCAATCGTCGTTCGCGCTGCTCAGCACCCTCGCCTTCGAAGACGCTTTGGTGCATCACGGCGACGTGCAAGTCGTCAACGCGCAGGACACGCCCATCGACATCCTCGTTCAACTGCGCACGCAGCAACGAGATGGAGTGGAGCATCTGCTGGTCATCGCGACGGACATCTCAGCGCATAAACGGGCGCAGCAGACCCTGCTGAACGACAATGCCAATTACGAGCAGCAACTGCGTGAGCAGGCGCGCACAACACGGCACCTCATGCAGGACCTCGAAAACGTCACCTTGACGTTCATTCAGCAGTTGCACCTTCCGGTCGCGCGCGCTTTGAACTTCTTCAAGCTGCACCGAGCGGCGCGAGAAAAGCGCGCTGAAGCGGTCGAGGACAACCTGATGAACATGGAGGGAGCGGTGCTGCAAATCCTGAATTTGCTCGCGTCCGTGGATCGGTTTATGCAACTGCGACAGATGCGACTCACGATCAAGCCCGTGGACCTCAACAAGGTCCTCAGCGAGGTCTTGAAGAACGCGGAGCCGATCATGGCGGATCGGGACGTGCGCACGACCAGTCGCGTTCTGCCGACCGTGCAAGGTGACAACCGCGCGCTGTTCCTCATTTTCGATGAATTGATCGCGAATGCCTTGAAGTTCACGCGGACACGAGAACGAGCGCAGGTGTCCGTCGTGACGCATGAGACCGAGTTGGAATACCACGTTGGCGTGCGGGACAACGGCGTGGGCTTCAACATGCGGCACAAAGACAAGTTGTTCCAGTTGTTCGGGCGGTTGCATCCGTCGAGTGAGTACGAGGGGACGGGGGTGGGGTTGGTGACGGTGCGCAGAACGTGCGAACGCGTTGGTGGTCGCGTGTGGGCGGAAGGCAAACCTGATCAAGGCGCGACGTTCTGGGTGGCGTGGCCGAAACAACCGACGCTGCGGCTGTGACGCAGCAAATAGTCGCGCGTGAAGTCAGCACTAGAGGGTGAGGGTACGTGTCGCGGTTCGCGCGCTTCCACCACTCGACGGGCTCGTCGTACGCCGAGTCGTCACGTCGCGCTGCACAACAGGTCGCGTAACGCGGCAACTGCTCGTTGTCGTTCACCGCGCGGCTCGAAGCGTTTGCGTTCACGCTTCGAGCCGCGCGGCACACGCCTGACCGCGGTGGGGTGTGGGCGGTACAGTGACGCGTCACGCTTGAATTCCTCGTCATCGACGGCTTCGAAATGAACTTCGCCCGTTCCCGAGCAGGATGACGGCCGTCCGGTCTTCGTTCGGCATCAAGTGGAGCAGGTCCAAGTGGATGTCGTTATGGGTGGACCACGTCTCGAGGACGTCGGCGAGCAGGGCTTCGAGGTCCTCGTTCAACCGCGTTCGTAGAAGGGGGGCGGTTCGATGCCGAGCGGCCGCAGGGATTCATGGCCTTGCGCGCGGTGATGCACCGCGTTGTCGGTCAGGTGCAGCACCTTGTTCAGTTCGGACGACGACGGCCGCCCGAATCAGGACGCGTCGATCGTGAAGTGCTCGGGGTGGAGCGACGGCCACATCTTGTCGAGTTCGGCGTTCGCTTCGTTCCATTCGGCCAAAAGCTCGGTGTTGCTGCGGTCGTGTCGAGGTGGCGACCACGTGAATTCGCCGCTGGTCAAGCCGCGCTCGGACCGTTCGCGTTGGATCGATGCGCGTACCAGCAAGCACTTCGACACTGGGTCGACATCGCTTCGGCGCGGTCGGTGTTGCAACACCCTGCCTGCAACGGACGGTCACCACGACGCTTCTCATCAGTGGGGCGTTTCACTTGCACTCCTTCCCGTCGTTCGTCCGTTACTCCCGGTGACACGTCAACGAGCCTCCACGTTCACCTTCGCGCGTCCTCCACGGAGGCCGACGTGTAAACCCGCTGTCAAACGTCGACGACGTGGAACTTGCACGGTCTTGCCGAGCACTGTTCAACGAGGATCAAGGTTGCTTCGGCAACGTGAAACTGAACGTCGCGCCTTCCCCCACGCTGCCCGACGCCGCGACCCGCCCACCATGACGTTGCACGATGCGCCGCACGTTCGCCAACCCCACCCCGACGCCTTCGAATTCATTCGCGCGATGCAACCTCTGGAACACGCCGAATAACTTGTCGACGTACTTCGCGTCGAAGCCCGCGCCGTTGTCACGCACGAACACCACCCACTCCTCCTCGCGGTTCTCCGCCCACACCTCGATCACCGTGACGTCCTCACCACGCGTGTACTTCACGGCGTTCGACAGCAAGTTCCACATCACTTGCCGCAACAAGTCCGCGTCTCCCATCACGAGCGGCAACGGAGACACCTGCCACATCACCTGCCGCTCCAGCACGTCCGATGCCAACTCGATTTGCACGGCGTTCACGAGTGCTTCGAGATCCACGGGACCCAGTCGTAGCGGAAGGCGGGCGAGGCGGGACAAATCAAGCATCGCGTCAATCAGGACGTTCATGCGTTCTGCCGCGTCGTCGATCATCGTGAGGTACTGACTGGTTTTCGACGCCAAATGCTCCCCAACCGTTTTACGCAACATGTGACTGAAACTCGTGATGTGCCGCACGGGCGCACGAAGATCATGCGACACGCTGTACGCGAACGCTTCGAGTTCCTCGTTTGCCACGGCGAGCTTCTGACGTTCCTCCGCCAGTTGCAACAAGCCAAGGGAGCGCTCGAGGGCAATGCCGAGTTTGTACGTCGCCGTTTCCAAGATCGTCTTGTCGATGCTCGTCCATGGGCGCCGCTCGAATAAACCCACGCAGAACAGACCGACGCACGTCCCGTGCACGTGCACGGGCAGTACCGCGATCGTGTTGACGTGCCGCACCGCCTCCGCGGGTGTGTCCGCTCCTTTGGCGTATTCATCTTGGTATTCGGGGTGGCCGGAGGTGTACGGACCCATGAGGGACGGCGCTTCACGTGGAATGCCCGCGTTGACGAACGCTTGCAAGTCCGCGTTGCCGAGCTCTCCAGTTTGCGAACGAAGACGCCACACGGCGCCGTCGAGTTCGTAGTACACGGCGTATCCCTGCGGGAGGAGTCCCAAGACGATTTCTTGAGCGCGCCGCACGAGCGAGACGCGATCCATTTCGAGGGCGAATTCTCGTGACAACTCAGCGAAGGCTTCCAAGGCGTTCGTGCGCGCTTCGAGTTGTGCCGCTTGCCGCCGCAATTGCTCGGTGGTGTCGACCCGTTCGTAAGCGAGGTTGAGGCCAAGCATGACCGCGCGAACCAAGCTGGCATCCGCTTCCGTCCATGTTTGCACGTCTCGCAACCCGAAGCTGAAGATGCCTTCGGGGTGACCCCGGCGAATCAAGGGGGCGCTCACGACCGTGCCGTACTCTTCCGTGTTCGGAACTTGTTCGCGTTCCGGGTTCCAAGCGTTCGTGAACGCGAGGTCACATTCTTGAAGTGCTTGCGCAATCGAAGGAGTGGTGCTCGGCAAGCCTGCTTGCAAAACGGCCGCGAGTTCTTCGCTCATGTCGACGCTGCACACCCGTGCTTTCCACAAGTCTTCATCTCGCTCGAAGTACACGGCGCTGCCGTTCGGGAAGCGCGCTTGCAGAACGCGAATGGCTTGCTGCACGACTTCGAGGAGGTCGGAGTGCGATCCAATGGCGATGGTGAACTCGACGAACGCTTCAAGAGCGGCGAGACGATGCACCTCCTCGGACGCACCGAACGGGTGGGAGGGCGACGTGGCCATGAAATCAGAGTATCGGTGGGTGGGCGTGATTGGCAGGGGCGTTGCGTTCAGGGAATTTCAGGAATCACGCGTCCATCGTTTCTTGGTCAAGCGAAGGCCGTCCCAGTCACGTCGTTGCCGTCGTCGAACGTCCCGTTCGCGAACGGTTCGGCCGTGCGGGCGGCGGGACGTGTGGGTGAGCCACAGGACAGTCGTACGCTCGATCGGGACGGGGACGGCGTCGCTTGCGAGTGACACCAAGTGGCATTTCTGCGAGACGCTCCGCGTGGCGGGGTCGATGAGCACCACGAATACCGTTGACTCAGCGCGCATACCGCGCTATTCTTTGATTATCAGCGTCCGAAAGGGCGCTTTTTTTGGTTGCTTCTCGTTGTGCGTACGGCGGCAGCGAAGAGCAATTCGCGCGGTGGGCGCGGGCGTCACTCTTCGCGTTGTAAGAACATTAGGTTTTTGTAGGGGCACGTTTCTCAGAACCTTCAGGTGTCCTGCAACCAATGAGTGTTTCTTGAGCGCACCCTGAAAGCCTCGAGGAACAATCGAGGAGGGGGTTCGTATGAAGGGAAGCACCTTGGCCATCACCTTCGTCGCTGTCACCACCACTGCTCTTGCAGCCCCTCCGACGGTCACGTCCGCCACGGAAACGCAAACATTCGAGTTGATAAGTCCCTGCACCGGGGAGCTGATCACCGGAACGACCACCGTCGAACGCGAAACGCGCTTGGTCGAAGACGCCAATGGAGGCTTCCACTTCCACGTCAACGCCTTCTTCACGGGCACCTACACCGGCTCCGCTGGCACAACATTCACTGATATGGTGCGCTCCCGCTTGAGCGTCAACGTCCCAGCTTCGGGTGGTCTCATCGTCACCGATCTTGGCACCGGCCACATCATGGGAAGTGACGGCACCAAGATTCTCGACCGAGGACGCTTCACGCTCGTAATCGGACCTGACGGCAACGTGAGGGTGGAACGCCTCAACGTCGGACCGATCTGCCAAAAGGATTGAGAAGACACGTCCGGCGCGTGTCATGAATCGAGTTGACCCGCCGCGCATCCCACGCGATCTTGTCCTTATCAGCGCCTCGAAAGGGCGCTTTTTTCATGCCTCGAGCGCTCGGCGTTTACCTTCCCTCGCGAGCGTGGCGCGCGTGCTGACCGTTACACCCTGATCGCGTCGATCCACGCCGCGCGGCTTCGACTTCGCGCACGGCATGGAGGCGCTTCATGGGTCTTCGTCTCCCTCGGGACGTGCCGTCAAGCGAACATGACGAGTCTGACAAAAGATGTTCGATTCACGCTAAATGCAGCGCCTCGCCTCGACACCCTAGCCTGAAGCCATGGACGCTTACTGTCGCGCTCGACGCGCCGTCGCCGAATTGATCGTCGCCGCTCAAGACATTGGCACGCCCCACGCCTTGAAAATCGCTGCCGACCTTCGCGAGACGTTGATCTCCCTGCCGAGGACGACAAGTCCAGCCGAGGCGTACGAGACCGTGCAGGCTCAAGCCGTGGCTGCCCGTCGTGGCCTGGAGCAGGGTCAAGGCGTCAAAGACTGGACCAACGAGTACTGGCGGCAAGGCGTGGCTTGACCTTGCTCAACATCGACTTGTTCCCCTGTCCCTTGCGGGCAACGCCGACGCTTTCCGAGACGCCGTGACGCGTACCATCACGTTGCACGGCGTTCCGAGCCTCGACGAAATCGCCGAGATCGAGACGATGGCCGAGCGCGTCACCGCTGCCCTGAGGCGCGATCGAGGGCCGTGGTGGGCCGTGAACAGTGCGCCGTTGGACGTGGGTTCGCGTCGAATCGCTTCGAGGCGTTCGTCTTGCCGGACGTGAACGTGACGTCATCGTGACCATCTGGTGACGATGTGTGCTTCGTCTTCGTGGCGATCCCGTTTGATCGTGCCTCAACGTGAAAATGACAATTCCGCCAACTAATCCTTCGTCCACTCGCGGTTAGTGTGAGGACGCTTGGCTTTCACAGGCAGGCTCACCAGTTCATCCGGCAACGCGTCGTCCGCCCAGAAGCTGACGAGCGTCCTCACGAGCAGGTCCGGTTGCCGTGCCAGCCACGCGTGCCCTCCTCCCGGGACGCTCAACGCCCGTCCTCGCCGCATGCCTCTCACGAGCTCGACGGCGGACGTGCGATTGACCGCCGCTTCACGCGCGCCCACCAAGGCCAGAACCGGGACGTTCACGCGCCTCAACTCGTCCGGAACGCAAAACCGGGCGCCCTCACGCATCACGGCCTTCAGCACGTCGCCTGTCAGCGCACGCTGATCCGCTTCGAACTGCGCCCGCGCCTCGAACGGCACGCCCAATGCCTTCGCCTGCGCGTCGATCACCTTCGCGTGGCGCATCAACGGTCCGAGGGCGAGTGTCGCCGCGACGAGCAGCCGCTCGAACTTCAGGGGCTGGGCGGTCACGCCGATCAAGGTGACGCTGCGCACCACGTGCGGCGCCACGGCGGTCAGTTGCGCGGCGACCGCGCCGCCCAACGAGTGCCCCACCACGTGCGCGCGTCCGTCCATGGCGCGCTCTTCGATGAACGTCGTCAAGAGTCTCGCGGCGCGCGTCACTTCGAAGGGACCGACACTGCTGTTTTTGCCGAGACCGGGGAGGTCGGGCGCGAGGCCGTGCAGTTGTGGCAGTGCCCGCATCGTGTCGTTCCACATCCAAGAAGAGACGCCCGCGCCGTGCAGGAAGAGGACGCTTGGCGCGTCGATGGGACCGTGTTCCAGGGTGAAGAGCGACATGAACGTAGTGTTCGCGTAAGCTACCGAACATGATAGCCAGACATTCCGGTAGCCTCACCGTGCACGATCCCGCGGCCGCGCACGCGTTGCTGGACGTGCGGACAACGCGGCTGCTCGACGCGTTCCTCGATGAGGCGCGCAGCACGTCCGAAGTCGCGCGGGAGCTCAACGAGGACCTCGACTGGGTGCGGTACCGCGTGCGGCGCCTCACGGCGCTCGGTCTGCTCCGCGGTGATGAAGAGCGTCGCCGCAAGGGCCGCGCGATGCGGTTGTACCGAGCGGTCGCGACGGTGTTCTTCGTGCCGTTCGAGGTGACCCGCTACGAGTCGCTGGAGTCGTACCTCACGGCGGTGGAGGGCGACGTTCACGGTTGGGTGCGGCGCAACGTCGCTCAGACGCTCAGGGGCATGGGCGAGGGATGGGGCTTGCGAGTCGCGCGCGGTGAGGACGGGCGCGTGCATTCGAAGATGACGCGTTCGCCGGACGAAGACTTGTCACCGAACGCGCAGAGTCCGGCGTTGCTGTCGTTCGTGTACCCGGCGTTGTCGCTGAAGTTCGAAGATGCCAAGGCGATGCAGGCGGATCTGCTTGAGGTGTTCGGGAAGTACGCGGCCCTCAAGGGAACGCAGCGCTACTTGTGTCAGCTCGTGATGTGTCCGGTGTCCGTTTCAGAGTAGGACACGGTGCCTGTGCGCAGCAGAACAACTTGGACACCGTACCAAGAGGCTGTTTCACGGCCGAGCGGTCAGGTGGCGCGGTGGTCGAAATCCTCGTCCTTGATCGCCTTTGGCACCTCGTTGAGCCACGCGTGCCCGTCGTATCCCACCCCAAGGGCGGCGGGCAGTTCGCATGCGCACGTGCCACCCCCGCGGGCATCATGGACGTCCTGAAAGAAGGCGTCCGTTGGAACGCCCTGCCCAAAGGCGACGGCTTCCCGAGCGGTGTCACGTGCTGACGGCGACTTCGCGACTGGCAATCGGCGGACGTGCGGCAACGGCTGCATCACGTCCGCCTCAACGAATTGCACGCGCTCGGCCCGGTTGATTGGAGTCGTGCCGCTCTCGACGCTGCGAGTGTTCGAGCTGTGAAACCGTGAATCTCACCGGTCGCAATTCCACCGATCGGGGGAAGCTTGGCACCAAGCGCCACATCATCGTGGATCGCAACGGTCTTCCGCTGGCTCTTCTTCTTTCCGGTGCGAACACCCACGACAACATGATGTTCGAAGCCCTACTCGATGCTGTTCCGGCCCTGCGGACTGGGAAACCGGGACGACCACAGCGACGTCCCAAGAAGTTACACGCCGATAATGGATACGACTACGGACGCTGTCATCAAGCGTGTCGAGCGCGAGGCGTCCAGCCACGTATCGCGCGACGCGGTGTGGAGTCGAGCGAACGGCTTGGACGACACCGCTGGGTTGTCGAGCGCACGCTCAGCTGGCTGAACGGGTTCCGACGTCTTCGCGTGCGGTACGAGCGAGCAGGAAGCCAGCGGTTGGCGCTCAACCTGCTCGGCTGCTGCTTGATCTGCTGGCGAACGCTCAATGCCTACTGTCCATGACGACGGATCTCACTCGTCCTTCCCGCTGGCGGTGAGGCGACGCAACTCGTTGCGAAGAAGAGGTGCGAGCACAGCCACGTCCTCGAAGGCGAGGCATGAAAACCCCGGATGGCGGGCTTCGTACTCTTGGAACACCGCCTGGCGGAAGGGCAGGGGCGAAACCACCGACATGCTGCCCTTGAGGCGCTCCAACGCGGGGAACGAGCGGCCCGCCTGATACGCCGAGTCCGGTTCTCAAGAAAGCTGTCGAGGACGACAGGCCGCAAGATCCAGGTGCGGGGGTGTGCCCGCTGCAGGCGCCATTCCACCCGTCCTGAGAACAATTCGACCAGGACGCTGAAGTCGTGACCAACGTCGAGCGCGTCTGGGACACGGCGCCACCAGACCCAGGGAGGCGTGGGACGATTTGGCGTCAGGATCGAGGAGGCGCCCTGCTCGATAAGCCGCAGGGCGTAGAGGTCCTCGAAGAGCGGTGACCACGGTTCGTCGAACCTGTCAGCCTTCGTGGGTCCGGTGAACTTCAGCATGAGGTCATCGTAGAGGCTCAACGCCAGCATTCCACGGCCATGCAACAGCCTCTAAGCGTGCGGGTGCGCGAAGTTCTGCTATCGAATCAGATGCACGCGGACGCGCAAGTCTGGAATCCCTTGCCAGGTGCGCTCAGCCGTGAGGACCTCCAGCTTCCGCGTCTCGGCGAGGGCGAGGCAGGCGCAGTCGCCGAGGCTGAGGTTGTACGGACTGCGCCGCGCGTAGAAGAATCCCGCATGTACCGCTTGCGTCTCGTCGAACGCCGCGATCTCCAAACCGAGATTCAAAATGTCGTCACGCACCTCGTTTTCCGGGGCGACGCCGCTGCCTACGAGCTTGCCGATGACCTCGGTGATGTTGACGCTGCTCATCACGGCGCCTTTGGCGAGGGCCGCTTCGACGACGTCCGCGCCGAGCTCGTCTTGGAAGAAGGCGAGCAGGGCCGACGCGTCGATCACCACGTTTTGCCGTCCGCTTCCTGCGCGCGTTCTTGGGAGAGCTCTTCGGTGAGGTTGCGGTTGGGCAGGTGGTACTTGCCGCGAAGGTTCTTCACGAGGCGGGCGCGGGTGGTGACGGTGATGATGCCGTCTTCGAGGGTGAATACCAGTCGGTCACCGGGGGCAGCCCCGAGGGCTTTGCGGACTTCTTGCGGAATGACGACGCGTCCCTTCTCTCCCAACTCGACTTCCTTGTGAACCATGGACATATGTCGCACCTCTAGCACAAGTGTACCAAAGCAATTAGGTGACACATTCAACCAAAAGGAGAGAACTGCCTTAGTCTCCATGTCTTCGAAATTAGAACATCAACTTGAAGTGGCAAAACGAACGTACGGGGCACGATGTTGCTGTTTCGCCACGCCTTCCTCCTGTTCGCTCTTCCTTTCTGCTTCTGTCAAGGTTCTAGATCGACCAGTTGGAGTGCGTGATGTCCTGGGCCATGCACGAGTCGGAGGCCATGCAGGAACGCCGCACCCCTGGCTCGCCTCGAGGTACAGGGCGACCTGCCGTGCGGGCAGGGTAAGGAATGAGTAGCCCGTCGACGTCTTTTGATGCCGTTGAGGGTCGCGGCTTGTCGCGCTTAACAAGGGGGCACGGGATGGCAGTCGGAAGGGACGGACCTGCATTTGCCGGCAGGCGTCCCCATCCCGGGTTCCGCACGCGCCGCCCGGTGCTTTACGTGATGCGGCTCAGCGTCCGAAATGGGAGTCGACAGGGAGAGCGTGGGCATGGCGATTGACGGTGAATCGGAGTACACTAAATTGCAAGAAACCTCACAGAGGTATCGACTTGGAACGCCCTGCTCGGTCAACAGTCGCATGTTGATGGTCTTGTCTTCACAACGCTGAGCGCAACGCGCCCGGTGCGGTTCACGGCCCCCCTCTCGTAACATGCATTCCATGTCCAGGCCTCCCGAATGACGGAGTCCGGAAGCCAGCCATTCTCTGGCGCAGAAGCGCTGAATCGGGGGCAGATATGGAACGTACCTACGTGTGGACGGACAGGCGGCGTCGCAGCTTCACGGTTGTGCCCTTGCTCGTGAGCGCGCTCGTGGCCCTGGCACCGTCAGCGCTGTCCGGCGGGGCCGGCGGGGCGAACCAGGCCGCGGACGCCCGCCTCGACGCGTATCTCACCGACCTCGCCGCGCAGCAGGGCTTTAGCGGCGCGGTGCTGGTGGCACGGCGCGGCACGGTCCTCCTGAGCAAGGGATACGGCATGGCGGACCGGGAACACAAGGTGCGCAACGCCCCGACTACCGCGTACCCCGTCGGCGGGGTCAGCTTGGGGATGGTCCTGGCGGCGGCCCTCAAGCTGGAGGAGCAGGGCGTGCTCAAGGACGGGGCGCTCGTCTGCACGTATCTGCGCTCCTGCCCCGCGGCGTGGCAGCCCATCACCGTCGGTATGGTCATTGACGGCACCGCCGGGTTGCCCGGCTGGGGCTGGGATCAGGAGGGGCACTCGGTGGCCGACTCCCTGGCCGGTTGCCAGTCCACGGGGCTGGCGTTCCGTCCGTCGCCGACGGCGGTGGACTACAGGAACTGCACCGTCGTCGTGCTCGGGACCATCTTCGAGAAGGTCACGGGCAAGCCGTGGGCCACCGTCATGCGCGAGGCCATCTTCACCCCGGCCGGCATGACGCACAGTGGGCGCATGACCGATGCCATGCTTCCGCCGGCCCGCGCACGTGATTACGCGGGCTCGACAGCCAATCCCGTAGGCCACTACAACGACTACTTTCAGGTCGTCTCGACCCTCGAGGATGTGTACGCCTACGACAACGCGCTGTTCGGCGGGAAAATCCTCTCGTCGCGCTCGCTGAAGCGCCTCGTCACCCCACGGGCGTCCGTCTCCGAGCCCGATGCGGGCATCACGGAGGAGGGCCGGGCCGCACAGTGGAAGGTCGGGAAGATCGCCGGGCATCAGGTCATCTTCACCACCGGCAATACCTACCACTTCACAGCTGCCAACCTGCGCTTCCCCACAGACGGCGTCACGGTGATCGTGATGAGCAATGACGATGATAACGACGTGGAGACTGTGGCCGTGCATCTGGCGAACATGCTGTTTCACTAACCAACGGCCGCTCCCGTCCGTCTGCACGCGTCAACCCAACGGCGATGAGGTCCCGTTAGATCCAGCCTGCGCCAGCAACGCCGCGCCACTGGCAGGCCCCGTGATTCACGGCGACCTGCCGGGCGGTAATCGGGAGGGCTAAGGAGCGGCCCGTGAAACGGCCGGGCAGGTGCTCGACGACCTGCCCGGCGCTGCCTTTTTATGTCGGTCAATGTAGCGGCGGCAGGGTCGACGACGTGCATTTGTCATGGGTCTGAAGCACCGTCGAGTGTTGCTCCGAGAACAGCGGGTGGAGGTGCATCTGGACTTCACCCGGGAGTGGCCCCAGTTCCTGGTTCGACGCGGGTGCGCGTTCGGGGTGCACTTGAGCGGGGCTTCGCTGCCGATCCGGGTGTTGGGTTCCTAAGGGATGAGCCTGGGCGAAAGCTTGGGTCTGGGCTTGGCGTTCGTTTTTGCGCCACTGCTGGCGTCACCCTTACCTAGAACTCGAGATGCGGGCGCAAGAACGCACGCTTTGCTCGCCCCATTCGAGTTTTCACATGACTGTGACTTCCTCAAAGTGAGCCTGGGCCCTTAGAGCCTGAGGACAGATTGGAGCGCGCCATGGTGGCGCGATGCTCGACCAGCTCGTTCCTGACGACCTGTGGCGCGTCGTCAACCCCATCATTCCCCGCCGTGTTCAGCAAAACAGGCCAGGTCGAAAGCGCATCTATCCCCGCCGTACCCTCGCCGGCATCCTCGACATCCTCCGCTGGGGACTGCCCTGGCGATCCCTCCCGCTCGCCCTCGGGTTTGGAAGCGGTCGCACTTGCGAACGTCGCTTCCACGCATGGTGCCAAGCGGGAGTCTGGCAGCGCCTCTTCCGACTCGTACTCGATCACGCCGAACAACACGGGCTGCTGGACTGGTCACGCGCCTCGCTCGACTCGGCCAGCGTCCCCGCACCACGCGGCGGGCAAGACGTCGGACCCAACCCTACGGACCGTGGCAAGAACGGCAGCAAGATCCATCTCCTGGTTGACGGACACGGCCTGCCACTGGGTGTGACGATTTCCGGCGCGAACGTCCACGATAACCAGCGCTTCGAGCAGACCCTGGACGCCGTGCAAGGCGTACGCAACGGACGGCAAGGCCGACCCCGACGGCGGCCCGACAAGCTCCACGCGGACAAAGGGTATGACGCCCGACGGTGCCGCCACGCCTGTCGCACACGAGGCATCAAGGCGCGGATCGCGCGGCGCGGCAAGGACTCGAGTGAGCGGCTGGGACGCTGGAGGTGGCGAGTGGAGCGTACGCTGGCATGGGTGCTGGCGTTTCGTAAGCTGGCCGTGCGACGTGAGCGCTCGTCAGCAGCGTTTCTGGGGTTGTGTCAGTTGGCGTGCATGATCATCGTGTGGCGTCGAGTCAGTGCGCTCAGCGGCCCTGCGGCTCGGTGAGGTGCTGGAGTTCCAAGAAGAGCTGGCTGAGCAACTTGACCTGCCGCTGCGCGGCCCCCACGCGTTCAGCCTCGGTGTCGGGCTCGTCGACACGGATCGCTTGGCTGGCGATGGTGTGCGCGGGGTGGAGCAATGACTTTTCGAAGTCGATGGCTGCGCCTATGGCCTCTTTGCTGTCCATCGCCATGTCCTGGGCCATGCTTTCGGCGATGTCCATCAGGTCGAAGTTCCCGGGCGGCAGGAGCTGCGGAGTTGGGTCAGTGGCGGTCTTCTTGCGGGGCATGCCTCAGTCTGCCACCGCCGCCACGCCTAGCCCAAGTCAGAGCTGACCAGCAGGGCGCCACGTCAGTAGCAAAGGCCGCTGGTGCCACGTGCTCAGATGACGTCACGTTCACTGAAGCTTCAAGCCGTCGCGGGAAACGTGATGTCGGGACGAGAACCTTAAGTGACGCGTGGGCCCGCACAGATCGTCGAACCACACCGCGGGTCCATCCGAATGGCGCACGAGCGCCGGCAGCGTCATAGAAGAATGCCATGCGTCTACATGTTGGAACGCATCCGCACCTGCCGTCGCGTTCGCCTCGAGGCAACGCGGCGTGAACTGCCACGCACACGTTCTCATCGTCTCAGGTGAACGAGCGGTAACGCCTTGGTAATGACGACACTGGAAACTCCAGGCATCGGGAAGTCAACCTTCCCCACGCCCTTCCTCACGGAGCCAGACCATGAATACCAAGCAAGTCCAACGCCGCATCACCACCACCACCGTCGCTCTCGCTGTCCTCGGCGCTGCCCTCACCGCTGGATTCCTCGCTTCAGCCTCGAGCAGCCGTTCCGCCGGAACCGCCCGTGACGCCATCATCAACCACTTTCAGCAAGCAGCCAACCGGACCGTCACCGTGCAGCAGGCCACCGGCCAGCGGCGCGAGTTCACCATCGAGGTTCACAAGATCCACGCCGAAATCGCACCAGGCGTCAAGGTCGAGCAGTGGGCCTTCGGTTTTCCTGGCCAGCCGCCCACCGTGCCTGGGCCGCCCCTCGTCGTCACTCAGGGTGATCACGTTGTCATTCACTTCAAGAACACCCACGACCAGCCACACACGCTGCACCTGCACGGCATCGACCGGCTCTCTCAGGAAATGGACGGCCTGAACGAAGTGCTGCCTGGCCAGGAAACCACCTACGAATTCGTCGCCACTGAAGCTGGCACGTTCGGTTACCATTGCCACTTCCAGACCTACCTGCACGCGGACATGGGCATGTACGGCGCCATCATCGTGGAGCCGAAAGAAGCAAGCGCCAGAGTCTGGAAGAACGAGCACGCCATGATTCTCGACGAGTGGGACAGCCGCCAGAACCCGGGCGCCGCGGTGCACAAGAGCGAGCCGAACTATTTCCTGGTGAACGGCAAGTCCTTCCCCTTGATTCCCGACATCACCATTCCTGACGGACAGACGGACCTGATTCGCGTGGCGGACTTCGGGGAGGAAGTGCACAGCCTGCACATGCACGGCAACAGCTTCCTGATCATCGCCCGTAACGGTTTCCCGCTGCCTCAGCCCGTGCAGGAAGACACGCTGCTCATCGCACCCGGCGAGCGCGTGGACATTTTGGTGAAGGGCCGTGATGGCGCCTTTCCCTTCCATGACCACATCGTGAAGGACGTAACCAACAACGGCATCTACCCTGGCGGCATCCACGTGATGCTCAAGGGCAGTCCAGCCGTGAGCGCCTACGGCCTGCCTCTGACGAACACGGGCGACGCCCACAGCCACGCGATGACCGATATGCAAGTAGACCCAAATGCTGACGTGACAGCCAGCACAACGCGCGAGGTCGACGAAGCGTACCCGGACGACAGCCCTGCGCACAGCCACGTGTACGATCATCTGCCGAAGAACTCACCGATCAAAGTGGTGAACATCAAGAACTTTGCCTTCGACCAGAAGGAGTTGCACGTGAAGGTCGGAACGAAGGTCGCATGGGTGAACCGTGACGCGGTGGGGCACAGCGTCACTGGAGGAACGCCAGGAGGAAACCCGAAAAGCCGTGCGTTCGACTCGTCGAACGAAGCGAAGGGGACGCCGGTGATGATCGGTCAGGGAAAGGACTGGACGTATACCTTCACCAAGAAAGGCACGTACCTGTACTACTGCCTGCCTCACACCAACATGACCGCCAAAGTCATCGTAGATTGATCGTAAACTCGCTCCGGTCGAGCAACGCAACCTTCAACACGTGCCTGGCGCCAGCAAAAGCTTCGCGGCGCCACACGTGCATTTGCGTTCAACACCGAATCCCTGGCAGGTTGGAGTCAACGTAACAGCGGCTTTGAGGCACGCGAATTCTGCTTCACGTTCGGCAAGCCGCACCAAGGCGCAGCGTTTCTGCCTGCCCCATACCGCCAGCTCACCCCAGTCTGGCCAAGCAGACCCACGGCACTCCAACGATTTCAGATCCTCGAGGCAGAAAGCTCAGCAGACAAAGGCAGAAGTAGCCGAGCATACCAGTATTGCTGTGCTGACCGAATCGATGTACGCCGAAACCGCTTTAACAGCGCCTAGATGTTCCAGCGTCGACACCCCTTCCTCTTGATCGTGAATGCGGTTCACTGCACGGTCGAGACCACAAAACGTTTCTCCTGTCCTTGTCCCTTCTTCTTGGGTAGCCAGACCCAGCACATCCAAAACGGGACCTCGGGCACGTCTGCCACGAAGCCCGCCTCGCCCTGCCGTCGAAGGTCGCAGAGCGCCCGCCTCGTCGTGGTCGTCCGGTTGCCCTGCATGCGGACTGAAACGGACTAGCCCAGCTTGACCACGCCCTCAATGAACACCTTGCTGCTGACGCCTGCGTCCGCCAGGACATGCCGGAATGCACGAGCACAATGGAGCACGGCTGGCAGCCGTGAACGCATCTCGAGGGGAGCCAGCCGCGCAAGGAAAAGGTATCCGTTGCCCCGCCACACCAAGAATGACCAGGGCACGCGCAACTCGCCGCAACAGAGGGACAAGATGACCAGATGGACACCGGCGGTGCCGTTGAAGCGGTACATCCAGGTTTTGAGCGCTTCAAAAGGGCCTTCCTTGCCAAGCGAGTCAGGTCGACAATCAGGTCGAGCTGAGCGGTTCTTCCTTCGAGCAATGTGCCGGTAGGCCTCGTACTGATCGAGGGCGTGACGGCGCACGGCGCGAATGACTTCCCGGACGTTTCCGGCAGAGTGGTTGAGGAATCGGCGAACGGCCAGGCATCCCCGAAGACGCTCACGGCCCTGCGACCATGTCATTTCCTGCGGATAAGCTCGATACGTTTCCTCCAAGCACCCGCTCGTGAACAGCAGGCAAACGCCAGGGTGAGCAAGCCAAACAGGCGTTTCATGCGATTTGAACGCTGCAGTCCTTGAATGAACCCAACGCCACCGCCCGTTTGCAGGCCGCTTCCAACCGGTCGTTTCCGTTCTCCTCAGCCCAGCGCATGATTCCGAGGCAGGTTGTTCGGCGTGCATGCGAGTTTTCAGGATGGTCGTGACCGCACCGGCGGTGTTCTCGCCCGTTTTGTCAGCCCAGGCGATCAGGCGTGGCGGACTTCGATCGCCAATTCAAGCTGTGCTCGAACATCCGCTGATCGTCACGTTCTGGCAACGTGGAGGTCCGCGCCGTCCGGCGTGCGCCGTAACGCATTGGTAACAGGGGAGGGGGATGCTGTGGTCATAAGGAGGGCAACATGAACACGCCCCGAATCACCATTCCCGAACCGCACCTCACCACCCGCCTCTTCGCTGATCCCCGCCTGGCTCCACTCTGGACTGCCCTGCGCTTATACGTCGGTTACGAATGGGTCACCGCGGCGCTCGGTAAACTCACCAACCCCGCTGGAGTGTGGGTCGGCGAGAAAGCCGGTGTCGCTGTCATGGGCTTCTTCAAAGGTGCGCTGGCCAAGACGAACGGCGAGCACCCGGACGTGCAAGGCTGGTATGCTTGGTTCCTGGAGAACGTCGCGATGCCCAACGCCACCCTGTTCTCGTTCATGGTGGCGTACGGCGAACTCTTCGTCGGGATCGCCTTGATCCTCGGGTTGTTTACCGGCCTGGCAGCGTTCTTCGGTGGTTTTTTGAACGCGAACTTCCTGCTGGCGGGAACGGTGAGCTTGAATCCGGTGCTGTTCATCGCGGCCACGTGGCTGGTACTGGGCTGGAGGGTCGCGGGCTACCTCGGCTTGGATCACTTCGTCCTGCCGAGACTCGGTGTGCAAGTCCCAAAGCTCACCCGGAAACGAGTCGTGGCGGCGGCACCGCAGTAGTTGTGGTTTTCAAGGAGGGGTGCTACGGCGCCCCTCCTGCTGTTGAGCGTGTAACCCTCTGGTAATGCCAGCAGCGCACGATGCAACGACGCGGATGATTTCATCCTTGAAAGGAGCTCCATGTACCGCCATATTCTTGTTCCCCTGGACGCTCGCCCAGACCAACAGCTTGCAGTGCATCACGCGTTCCAGCTTTCCCGCACCCTCGGTGGTCACGTGACGCTGCTGAGACTCATCGATCACGGCACACCGGAAGAACGGTCAGCCGCGCAGCAGCAGCTTTCCTCGCTCTCGAAGGGCGCGCGGCGTCCTCCCCGCCTGGTGGTGCAGCAGTTCAGCGAAACGCTGCAGGAGCTGGCGACGTACGTGAAGGACCGCCACGTGGACCTGATTGTCCTGCCCGTGAGTGGTCACGGAGGAATCAACGACGACGCGATCACGGCACTGGCGTTGCAGTTGGCCCGCCTGACCGAGGTGAACGTGCAACTCACCGCTGCCACGGCGCGTACGCCTTCGTCCCGCTGGGCGTCCTTTCACTCGGCCGCGAGTTAAACGGCGCGGAGGAAGCCGCGCGACGGTCGAGCGGAAAGCCGAGCAGGGCCCGGCTGCGCAGCAGTTCGTCGCGCATCCAGGCGTCGTTCTCGCCGATACCTTCCATGAGCACCAGGGTGTCGAGGCCACCTCGCGCCGTGATGCCGGGAGCCGCCGTTTTGCGCGGGCGGTCGACCATCACGTCAAGCAAGCGTCCGGGCTCGGGTCGTCGTTGCATTCCCGTAATGCTGTGGTGCGTCCGGTGCGACTACCATGAACTCGGCGGACACCGCCAGACGGAGAAACATGCGTATCTTTTTCGTAGGGCCTGCCGGGCAGGACGTTGGATTGACCACTGTGACTTTGAGTCTGACGCGCGCGTTACAGCGCGCTCAGGAGAACGTCGGCTTCCTCAAGCCCATTGCGCAAGACGAGCTCGGGGAGGACCGCAGCACTCTGTTCGCCCGGCAGCTGCTGGCAGGGGTGATTCCCGATCCGATTCCCCTGCAGCGCGCTCAAGCATTGATCGGAGGAGGTCAGCAGGACGCGCTGCTCGAAGAGATCGTGAGCCTCGCGCAACAGGCCGGGCAAGGCAAGGACGTGCTGATGGTGGAAGGGCTGTCGCTGGTCGGGCAGAATCCGTACGCCCATCCCCTCAATGTCACCATGAGCCATACCCTGGTGGCGAACGCAGTGCTGGTCGCCACCTTGCAGAATCGGCAACCGCGTGAGGTCAGCGATCAGCTGGAGATCGCGGTGCGTGACTACGGAAGCGGCGGCGATGAACTTGCAGGATACATTGTGAACTACGTGCCGTCCGGGCTGGAGTACGGCACCTTGATGGCCGAGTTGCGCCGAGGCAGTCCAGCCCTCTCCAGCGGGCGGCTGCCGCAGCTGGGGTTGATATCTGCTGAGCCGCAACTGAATGAGCCCCGGACCTTCGACGTGGCCCAGCAGCTGGGCGCCCAGGTGCTCAACGAAGGCGAACTGCGTTCCCGGCGGGTGAAGTCCACGGTCGTGTCCGCGCGCAGCGCGCCCTTCGTGGCGGACCTGATGAAGCCCGGCGCGTTGGTGGTCGCCCCTGGTGATCGTGACGACATCCTGATGGCGGCCAGCTTGGCGCACTTGTCGGGTACGCCACTGGCCGGGTTGCTGCTCACCTCGGACGCCGAACCGGACCCGCGCATCGAGCGGCTGTGTCAAGCGGCGCTGACCAGCAGCTTGCCGGTGATGAAGGTGAGCACCAACAGTTACGACACGGCGGGACGCTTGGCGCGCATGGACCCGCAGGTGCCGCTCGACGACTTGGAGCGCATCGAGCGCACGCTGGACTTCATCGCCGACCGGCTGGATGTGCTGCCGCTGCGCCCACGCATGCCCGTACCGGCCCGCCATCACCTGCCGCCGCCCGCGTTTCGGTACCAACTGGTGCAGAAGGCGCGGGCGGCGAGCAAGCGCATCGTGCTGCCCGAAGGCGACGAGCCCCGCACGGTGCGGGCCGCCGTCATCTGCCACCAGAAGGGCATCGCGCGCTGCGTGCTGCTGGCGGCCCCCGACGCGGTACAGGCGGTCGCGGACGCCCAGGGAATCACCTTGCCTCCGGACCTCGAGATCCTCGATCCTAACCAGCTGCGTTTCCGCTACGTGGCCCACCTGGTGGAGCTGCGCCGACACAAAGGCCTGACCGAACCCATGGCCGAACAGCAGCTGGAAGACAACGTCGTGCTTGGGACCATGATGTTGGCTCAGGGTGAGGTGGACGGTCTCGTCTCGGGCGCAGTTCATACCACGGCCAACACGGTGCGTCCCGCGTTGCAATTCATCAAGACCGCGCCAGGCACCAAGATTGTCTCCAGCGTGTTCTTCATGCTGATGCCCGATCAAGTTCTCGTCTACGGTGACTGTGCCATTAACCCCAACCCGACGGCGCAAGAGCTGGCCGACATCGCGGTGCAGTCTGCCGACAGCGCCGCCGCGTTCGGAATTGAGCCGCGTGTGGCCATGATTAGTTACTCGACTGGCACCAGCGGCAGCGGCGAGGACGTGGAGAAGGTCAGCAAGGCGACCCGGCTGGCGCGCGAGAAGCGTCCCGACCTGCCCATCGATGGCCCCATGCAGTACGACGCGGCGAGTGTTGCGAGTGTTGGCGCGCAGAAAGCCCCAGGCAGCCCGGTGGCCGGGCGCGCGACGGTGTTCATCTTTCCTGACCTCAACACTGGCAACACCACTTACAAAGCGGTGCAGCGCAGTGCAGGCGTGGTGTCCATCGGCCCAATGCTGCAGGGACTGCGCAAGCCCGTGAATGACCTCTCGCGCGGCGCCTTGGTAGACGACATCGTGTTCACGATTGCAATCACCGCCATCCAAGCTCAGCAGAACACGCCTCGTTGAAGCTATTGACGGGAGTGAGTTGCGCTCCTCTCGACGCTTATCGCACCGTGCTGCAGGACCTGGAAACACGTGAGCCTGTTGATCTGCTGCCAGATTGATCGGCCGCTTCCCTTGCTGCGTGGCTCAAAGAGCATGCTGGCGAGGAAGTCATCGTTCGCGATCGTGCCGCCCGCTCCCCCGAAGGCGCGAGGGAAGGCGCTCCGAATACCGAGTAAGACGCGGTTTCACAACCGCATCAGCGTGCGGAAGCAGATCAACGCCAACGCCAGGAGATGAAATGCCTCGAACTGCGACGCGTACCGCTCGTACCGAATTCGTAGACGCCGAAACCCGTTCAACCACGACAGCGTGCGCTCAACCACCTGGCGATGCCGTCCCAACCGCTCACGCCACGCCGAGCGAGCCGAGCCGTGATGCCCCGTGTACGACACGCCCCACGGCAGCGACCAAGGTCGTACGCCTTGTCGCCATGCACCTTCTCCGGTCTTCGTCTCGGCCGACCTGGGCGACCGTCTCGAATGCCGGGAATGGCGTCCAGCACCGCTTCGAAGTACGCGCTGTCGTGACGGTTTGCTCCGGAACGTCAACGCCGACAGCCCCTTGAAGAGCGTCACGCTGAGCAACGACGCCGGCACGCTGCGAGTCGGCGGGCTCACCCCTAGCACCGACGTCTCGGAGAGCGGCTACTGGAGCAACGTCCGCCTCTCCGCTGACAGCTCCACCCAGCGTCCCGGCCTCAGCGGGACGACATCGCTCAGCCTCGACGTCCTGGTCGGCGCACCAACCACCATCTCCATTGCCGCCCTTCCGCAAAGCGCCACGCACGGCTGGATCAACCCTCAACGCGCGGTTCGCGCCACGCCCGACCAATTCGTTCGTCAGCCAAACGGCTTGTACAAAGCGACCGTCACCATCACCGCCGCTGACACCCCGAACTTGGCGGCGATCGCCGCTGACATCAACGCGGCGGGCCGCACCCTCACCAACCTGATCCTGTTCGTCGGCGCGCAGAACGGCGCGGACGTTCGCCTTGACAACATCACCTTCTCCGGCAACCGCACAGACGCGCCGCCCACGGTCGAGCACGCGCCCCTCGGGACGGTGAGGCTGCCCTCGACCTTCGAGGACGGCACTCGGCAAGGCTGGACTTGGGATGCCGCTTCCGGCGTGAAGGGCGCCTTGACCCTCCAGCCCCAAGGCGGTTCGCAGGTCCTCTCTTGGGAGGTGACGTACCCCGACGTGAAGCCTTTCGACGGATGGGCGTCCGCGCCGCGCCTCATCTTGGAACTCGGCAATCGGACGCGTGGAAGCGACAACTTCTTGCAGTTCGACCTTTACCTGCGGCCCGAACCTGGGCGTGGCACGCAAGGCGCGCTTTCAGTCAACCTCGCCTTCGGCCCGCCCAACCTCGGTTACTGGGCGCAGGCGAACACCGCTGTCCGCGTTCCGCTCGCCAACCTCACCAGCGCGCCCCGCACGGCGGACGGCTTGGTGCGTGTGCCCGTGCGCTTCAACTTGAACGACTTCGACAAGACCCTCGCGTCGGACACGGTGCTCGGCAAGATCACCTTGGTGGTGGCCGACGATCAAAGCAACTTCGCCGGGCGGATGTACCTCGACGAGGTACGCTTCTCCGCCACCGCTCCTTGAACGCTCGACTGGACAGACGTGCTCCTTGCCACTGCCTGAACCACCAACGCTCCGCTCAAGCAAAGCGGAAGGGAAACTTGACGGCTTCTCGTTGAGCTTCAAGGTGAGCTCCTGTGCCGAACTGTACGCGGCGCCCCCAGCCATCCCTGAGGGCGCCGCGTACAACAGGTTCCCCTCGATCTCCGTCAACGCCGTGGATCAAGCGGAAGCTTCATGGACGCTTCTTGGCGATGCCGCGTATTCTGAACGATGTCGCCGAATGCCCGGGCATCCAGCTCAAAAGCAAATGACTCCATGCCAGATTGCGCTTCGTCACGAACGCCACGGCGAGCGGTTGAGTCACTGTGCGTCATGCTGCTGTGACAAGTGCGCTTCTACAATGAGCGCGATGCCGAATGACGTCGATGTCTTCATCCTGGCCTTGCGGTCTCGCATCGACAGGATCAGATTCGAAGCCCACGAACGTCAACTTCCTCCTGAGGGGCGTGGAGAGGTGTTTGCAGCGATCCTGACCGTCGAAATCGAGTTGAATCGTGTGCCGACCAGTCCGACCTCCAACGAAGACCTGAAGCGGTGCGAGCGACTGCTGCATGTCCTCTTGAACGACATCCAAGCAGGCGTGTTCGACGAGTGACCTTATCTCAACCGTTGCCCCGACACCCGAAGCGCGACTTCCCCCGCCCGTCGAAACACGCCGCGCCAACCATGCATTCGTTGAGACCACCCTCCGCATGCACAACGCGCGGGTGTGACGTCACACGCACGCGACCAAGCCGCCGATTCGACGCTAACGTCAACCGATTCATGGATAACCACCGAGCCCCCTGAGGGAAGTCACGACGGTGCGAGCATGAACGGCGAGGTCGTCGAGGGCCGCCGCGTCCCCGCCAACAGCCAACCTCACGAACACCGCTCGGAAGCCCGACGCCAGCCGTTGCAGGCACGAATCGTGCTCGCTATCAGCTCGGTGACCGCGCACCGTGCCCGCTGATCTGACGCGTTCACGCTGTCATCGTCCACGACCAGGCCCAAACAACCTTCGAAGGACGTTGGCACCTCCGGCTGCAATTGGAACCGTTCGTACTCTGATGTTCAGACGGCTCTACCTGGGCGCGTACGATCTCTCCGTGCCACCGCGCCCGAACGACGAGCGAAATCAAGCGCCATCGCGTGCTTCGCGTGCCGTACGCACCCTTCGCATCGCCGCGCGCGGCTTCAAGGACGTCGACCGTCGCGACGTCCTGCCCGATTAAGCGCGGAGATTGGACGCCGAGTTGCAGTGGCAGCAAACAGCCGAGCACTTCAACGCCATCGCCAAGCGGGCGGAGGCAATGTTACAACTCGTGAAGGAATCTCAAGTTGAAGTGCTGAGCTGAGCGGGCGTCATTGGAACGGCTTGAGCAGCCGAAGGAGCGGCGAAAGCCAAAACGTGAGCAAGCCGCGCATCACGTCATGCCATGCGTCGTCCGCGTCCAGCCTGAGCGCGAACGCGTTCGCACCCAAGTTGTACGTTCGCTCCGCTTGCACGAGGGTGTCTTCACGTGAAAACGCCACGATAGGAATGCTTGGGTGTCGCCGTCGCCGTTCATGGCGGAGAGGAACGCCCACGCGTCGCTGCTGTGCGCGTCAAGGTCAAGCGATCAGGTCGGGCCGCTCGTCCCTCAACGCGCTGCCCATGTCGCGCTCGACGCGAAGCGTGAACGGCTTGACGGCAGCCGTCTCGATCTGCTGAAGGGCGGCACGAAATCCGAGGAGCCGCAGGTCGTCCTTGACCGAGAGGATACTGACAGGATTCGAGGAAGACGTGAGGCTGGGAGCGTAACAAATCGTTGTGGCACAAGGTCAAGCTTCGCTGCAAGCGCATCACATCATGCAAGCTCACCATCGAGGTGTCTCGGCCGGGAGTGGCGCGAGGCAGCGCATGGACCCTCTGTGAGTTGGACGGAACTCGGCACGGGAAGCAGCACTTCTTGAGTGAGGAGCGCTGCTTCCTTGTGGTTGAGCGGACGTGGGATGGCTCGACGACCTTGTGAAATTAACGGCAGCACAAGACCGTTGATAATGCTGCTTATCAATGGCTTGTCGGCCACTGGGACTGCCCGTCAGCAACCCTGCGAGGTAAGACTGGACATCTGGGCGCAAAGGAGTACGCTGAACAGTGATCTCCGGAAGCAGTGACCGCGACGGACGAACCTCGGGCGCCTGCCCGCCGCGAGAGCTCATGGCGCAACCGACCGGAGCCTGCACTTCCGTACGACTTGCACACCAGGAGAACCATGCGAATGCGCTTCTGACAGTTGCTCTGACCGCCTTGCCCAGCGCCAGCCCTTCGTCGGCGGCGCCGATGCCCGACTTGTCGCAGGCCCGTTCGTTCGACGGATGGCCTGCCAGGTAGGTTTGAAGGAGATTGCCATGAACATTCGCGTCCTTGCGGCTGCCCTCACCTTGAGCGTTCTCACCGCCTGTGGAAGCATGGACCGCGCGGTTGGGTCAGCTCCACCTGCCCTGACCGCTCTGGGAGAGCGAAGCACCTCCAGCTCGTTGGGCAACCTCCAGATCTCGGGAACCGCGGTCTACGACGTGAGCGGAAGCACCTGCTCAGGCCCTCCCAGCGGCTTTGCCGACTTCGTGAGCTACCCGGGGCTCGTTCTGAGCGGCCGCTTGCAAGGCTGCTGGTACACGAAGGTCGAGTCCTCCAAGACGACCCCGAGCGGTGTCTACCTGGAAACCGGGAGGGAGGTCTTCGTCGGCAGCCTGAATGGCGGACCGGTCGGTGTGTTCGCGACGACTTATAAATTCGAGTCCAAGTTCTCCGGGAGCACGGAAATCTTTGGACGTTGCCATCACCCCCTGGTGGCGGGCAGCGGAACCGGCGGGTTCGCGGGTGCCACGGGGCGTGTCGACTTCAAGGACATCGTGGCTGACCCCAGCAACATCTACTACGTCTATCGGGGGCACATCAAAACGCGGTGACCGACGGGCACCTGACGCATCCCTCGGCACCCCGCGCATCCAGGGCGATCATGTCGAGCATCAAAGGCGGCCTCCGGGTCGCCTTCTCCATGGCGCTCCCACCCAGTGCGACCGCGCAGAGTGTGACGGGGAGTGAGACGTAAGACAAAGGATCATCGAAATGAGCCAGTTGAGACGCACGAATCGCTGCGAGGAGGGCGGCCGACGCTTCGTCGAAGTTCCTCTTCATCCGCGCATCGCAACTCGGGCGCACGAGCAAGCAGGAGGTCGATGGCGCCGCGGATGAGGGTGTTCTCGGTGATGCGTTCGCTCGCGCCGCTTCCCTTCTCGCTTCGTCGGGCCTTCGTGAGCGTCCGCGCCAAGCGTGTCAGTACGTCGTACTGATCTTCGTACAAACGAGCTTCTTGGAGAGTGAGACGCTGGTACTTCGGACCTCTCTGTCTCTGTAACTCTGTAACTTCTATACTCTCGAACTTCGTATCTTGCTGCTCTTGGGAAACATCAGATTGGCTCGGCCACTCCGTCAGCGACAACTCGAACGTCTTGTGTAGGCTGCTGAGTCCTCGTCGTGTGAACTTCACCATTCGCAGGTCACCTTCTCGGCAATGCGGTCGTAATTACGCTGCGCTTCACGCGCGTTCGCGCCCTGGTGGATGGACACACCTTCCAGAGCAACGCGTTCGTGCGTCTTGTACGCCCGCACGAACGCGTGGAAGGCAGGCACTTTCAACGCCCCGAGCATGTTGAGCGCCTCCATAGCCTCGCTGAGTGCGCGGAGACCGACGCGGGTGGAGCATCACTCGAAACGTCGTGCCGCTCAGGCAGATCACTTCGCGCGGTGTGTACGACCACGCCGAGGCCGACGGCGGTCGGTGGCGTGGGGACGAACGCGACGTCGGCGAGTTCCACGACCACCGCTCGCCAAGGTAAGCGGTGTGTCAACGACGGCCGCGTCGAATCCACCAACTTGCCGCAGGGAACGTTAGGCGTGCGCGTCACTTTCCGTGACGACCTCGAAGCGAGCGTTCACGACCAACCAAGCGGCGTTGAACGCCTTGAACGCCGCGGATGAGGGTGGGGATGTGCAATTGTGAAGCGCCTCGTGCTGGCCGCGCTTCTCCTCGTCTCGACGGCTGAAGCTCAGGATCTCGTAATTCGCTTTCTGGATGTCGGGCAAGGGGACGCGGTGCTCGTCATCACTCCGGACGGGAAGAGCATGCTGTACGACGCGGGTCGTGGTCGCGCGGCTGAGTTGCTGCGGTCGTTCGGCGTGAAGCAACTCGACCTTGCGGTGATGAGCCAAGGCGACGCGGATCATATTGGCGGCTTCGAGTTCGTCGCGCAGGCGTTCAAGCCGCGCTCGCTTACGTACGCGCGCGTCCTCGCCGCGTTTGGGGCCGCAGGCACGCAAGGGTTGCGTGCGACGGCTCGCACCATCAACCTCGGCACGAGCGTGAAGTTGCAAGTGATTCCCGCGCCGAGCAGTGTGCCCGCCAAGGATCAGAACGCGAACTTCGTCGGGGTGCTGTTGACGTACGGGACGTTCAAGCTGTTCCTCGGGGGGACGCGGAACCGAGCACCACGAACGGTTGGGCGGCGGCGTACGGACCGCAACTGCGCGGCATGAACGTGTACAAGGCGTTGCACCACGGATCGAAGCACAACGACAGTGCCGCGTGGCTGAGCGTACTGCAACCGAAGGTGGTCGTGATCGGCGTGGGACCGAACAACTACGGGCACCCGTCCGGGGAAGCGCTCGCTGTACAAGAACGTCGGCGCGACCGTGTTCCGTACGGACGTGCACGGCACCGTGACGTTCACGGTGAAGGCGAACGGGACGTTCACGACGAGCGTGTCGAAAGGACCGGCCCCAACCACGACGAAGGCCGTGCCCGTCACGCCGTTGCCATCGTCGAACGTCACGTACGCGAACTGCGCGGCCGTGCGAGCGGCGGGCGCCGCACCGATTCGCGTGGGGCAGCCGGGGTACAGCCGTATGCTCGACCGGGATGGGGACGGCGTCGCGTGTGAGTAGGCCGCGTTTCGATGCGGGGACTTGACGGCTTAGCTTTGTTACGGCACTGCTTGAACGTTCCGACGTGAACTACCATGCAATGCATTGAATAATGAACATTGTGGCTTCGACATATAAGAGAGCGAGTCGTTGCATAACACGTACGCCAGGCGCGAGGAGTGTCATTGAGCGCATGAAGACTTGAACGATCGAACTCTTTGCAAGAATTGAGGAACGTCATCGTTCATCGCTTTGCTAGGTGTTCCCACGAGCTCGTTTGAACGTACCGTGTTTACTCGTAATCCTCGATGCGCCACTCGTCCTGCCAATCGAGGTACGCCATGTCCCCGTCGAAACGTACGGGCAGCCACACGTACCCGGCGCGGGACGTGTCCGGAGCGGCGAAGACCTCGGGATCCTCCTGCTCGTACTGCCGGAAGAAGTCCGCCGGACGTCCGCTGGCGAAAGCCGTCTCGAACATCATCGCGGCTTTACGCGCGTCGACGTCACGATCGCCCAGCCAACGATCGGCGAGGGCAATGAACAAGTCCTTCTTGTGCGGATGCTTGAACACCGAGCAGATTTGCGAGCGGTACGACGTCCGGGTTTCATCATTCGGGTGAGGGTCGCCCAGCACCGTCCAAGGTCCATGGTACGTCTTCGCCACCGCCACTTCGGACGCGTTCGGGAAGTACCCGCTCGTGCCAGACGTGAACAGGTAATGCAGGGAGCCGCGACGAAAGTAGGCGGGCGCTTCGCGCACGAACGGCGGGTGCGGGTGCGGAAAGTGCGTGGAGTAGTACCCGGTGACGTTCGTGTAATCGTCGGTGAGGTCCGCGATGATCAGTTCGCTGTGCACCCGCTCGAAGATGTAGTACCCCTTGCCGTCGACGGGGTCCACGACGAGGTCGAAGTCACCGGCGCTCATCCCGAGCGGGCGGAGGTGGCTGCGCACGACGCGGTACGGGCCGAGCAGGGAGTCCGCGACGAGCACGCTGGATTTTTGCGTGTCGTCCGGGTACATCACCTTGATCCAGCAGACGTACTGTCCGGTGAAGCGGTTGTGGATGATGTGCGGCCGGTCCATCTTCTGCGAGGGATGCAACGGTGAGGTGGGATCGTCGAGGACGGGCGGAATGATGACGCCGCGATCTTCCCAGTTGTACAAGTCTTGCGAGGCGTAGCAGCGCACGCCCCAATGCCAGGTGTCCGTGTGGCCGGTCGTGTGCTCCTTGTTCTCGCCGTACCAGTAGAAGGTGCCAGCGTCGTACAAGATGGAGCCACCGTGCGCTTGGATGAGGTTGCCGTTGGTGTCCAGCCAGGGTTGGCCGGGCGTGATGGACGTGCGCCGAGCCGCCGTGGGCGCGTCGAGCTTCGAGTCCTGGTCGAATGAGTTCGTAGTCATGAAGTCCTTTCTTGACGGGCGTTCGCCGGGCGGGTGTGACGACCAAGGCCATCGCGACGGTCCTGGTCGTCAGACGCGGTTGCACGCGGTCGGCAGTTCGAGCGTGCATCGCTTGACGGCGTTACCTCAAGGCAGCTTGCAGTTGCGCGAGGTAGTCTTGCGGGCTCATGTCGCCGGTGACGAGCAGTTGCACGTTGTCTTGCGAAACGGCTGTGGCTTTGGCGGAGAAGTAGCCTTCGAACCACAAGTAGCCTTTCTTGGCCGTGTCGAGCTTTTGCTGCGTCATCTTGGTCAGAGCGGGAACGTTCGCGGGTGTTTTGGTGACTTTGAAGCCTGTGAGCATGCCAAGCTCGCTCATGGCGCGGTTGGCGTAATTGCTGAACACGAATTTCATCCACTCGCCGAGTGCAGCGTCGTTCTGTGATTGGTTCACGGCCACGGCCAAGCCGGTGTTGATTGACCAGTCGTTGAGGGTGCCTTTGCCGCCTTTGACGGTCGGGGTGTTGAAGAAGCCGATGTTCTGCGCGCCGATCTTGTTGCGTTTGGCGTCGTTGAAGGTCCGCAGTTCCCAGCTGCCCATGTAGAACATCGCGGCTTTGCCTTGCAAGAAGGTGTCGACGGCGGTGTCGTAATCGATGGTGTTCACGCCGAGTCCGAAGTAACCTTTTTTGCCCATGTCTTGCAGCATGCGCGCCGCTTCGACGAAGCCGGCGTCGGTGAGTTTGAGCGTGCCTGCCTTGACGCGTTCCATGACGTCGGCGCCGTACTTGCGCGCGGCGTACCCGCCGAGGATGCGGGTCAGCGGCCATTTCTGCTGACCGGACGCTGAGAAGGGTTGAATGCCTTTTTTCTTGAAGACTTCGGCGGCGGCGAGCAGCTCATCCCACGTCTTGGGTTCTTTGAGGCCGTTGTCGGCGAAGAGCTTTTTGTTGTACCAGAAGCCTTCGATGTTGAGTTCGAGGGGCAGGCCGAGGAGTTTGCCGCCTTGAAGCTTTTTGTTGATTTCGACGGCGACTGGATTGAGTTGGTTGTAGATGCCGACTTTCTTAAAGGTCGCTTCGAGGTCCATGGCTTGCCCTTGGGAAGCGAGTTGTTGCAGGAAGGCGGGTTCGCCGATGGAGTACATGGTGGGCAAGTTCTTGCTGGCGGCGAGCAGCTGAAGCTTTTGCGTCATGTCGGTGGTGTTGTTTTGGTATTGGTACGCGAAGGTCGGGTGGGTCTTGGCGTACTCTTGGGAGAGTTCGCTGATAATGCGGGTGTACCCGACGTCTTCGTTTTGCCCGGACAGGAAGACGACGGTCTTTTTGCCTTGGGCGCTCGCGAGGGTGGCGGTGGCGGCGAGCAGCAGGGCGGTCACGGTGGTCAAGCGTCGGGTGGTCATGAGGTTCTCCTTGAAAAGGGCGCGACGAGGGCTTCGGGCGTTGCGTGGCAGGCCCGCCGAGGTGGCGTGATGGTCAGGACGGGTGGGTCAGGTTGGTTCCTTTCAGGAGCGTTCCGAAGTCGAACGCGCACTGCACGGCGAGGCTGGCCGCGCCGCGTGCCCAGAGGGTGAAGTCGTCGTTAGGCCAGGTGTCGATGATCAGGGGAAGGTCGTGGGCGAGGCCGTCGAAGGCGTTGGTGTGGATGGCGTCGCGTAGGGGTTCGAAGTAGTGCGGGCCGAGCCGGGTGCCTTCGCCGGCGATGATGATCAATTCGGGATTGAGGGTGTTGACGAGGTAGGACAAGTGCGTGCCGAGCAAGCGGCCGGCCGTAGAGAGAACGTCGGTCGCGCTGGCGTGTCCTTGATCGGCGAGGGTGACGAGCGCGTCGATGGTGGTGATGCGTTCGGTTAAGTCCGGGTGGCGTTCGTGAAGTTGCGCGAGCAGGGCCGGTTCGGCCGTGTAGGCTTCGAGGCAGCCGTGGCGGCCGCAACTGCAGCGTCGGCCGTTCGGGGTGATGATGTTGTGGCCGAATTCGCCGGCGCCGCCTTGGCGGCCGCGGTGCAAGTCGCCGTTGAGGACGAGGGCGCTGCCGAGGCCGCGGCCGAGGGCGATGGTGAGGAAGTGGTTGGTGTGTTTGCCGTGCCCGAACAGGCGTTCGGCAGCGGCGAGGCTGTTGACGTCGTTGTCGATGTGGGTGGGGAGGCCGGTGCGGCGCTGAACGAGTTGCGAGAGGGGCACGTCACGCCAGCCGAGCAGGGGGGCGTTCACGACGGTGCCTTTGAGGGCGTCGATGACGCCGACGAGGCCGATGCCGATGCCAATGACGCCTTCGGGGTTGATGCGGGCGCGGCGGTAGAGGGTCTTGCAGACGCGGTGGATGTGCGAGGTGACGTGGTGAGGGTCGTGGCTGTCGAGCGTGTCGGTGTGGTGGGCGAGGATCTGGGTGGAGAGGTCGGTGAGGACGGCTTCGATGCGGTGTTCGCGAAGTTTGAAGCCGATGGCATAGTGAGCGGTGTAGTCGATGTCGAGGTAGATGGGGCGGCGGCCGCCGCTGATGCCGGCTTCGCCGATGCTGCGCTCGGTGAGGAGGCGTTCTTGGATGAGGTCGGCGGTGATGCTGGTGATGGACGCGGAGCTCAGGCCGGTCAGTTCGACGAGTTGGGTGCGGCTGATGGGGCCGAGTCGCCTCAAGTGATTGAGGATGACGCGGCGGTTGTGGGCTCGTAGTGCGCTGGGGTCGCCTTTGAGGGGGGTCACCTTGACTCCGTTGGTTAACTTGGTTTGTGAATCAACTAGAGCGTAACAACTGTGTTTCTCCTCGTCAAGCCTTGCCGTTCGAGATTCGTCGCAGCAGCTCCGGGGATCGCACGAACGTTGAGTACCAAAAGTCACGGCTCGCGAAAGTCACGACGTTGGCGTTCCCGAAGGAGCCTTCAAGCGCCGTGGCGGCGAGGGCAGGGAATCCTGAGTGACGTCGCCCCGAACCTCACATGAATCGAGCAGGGTCTTTCAAGGAAGTGTTCCGTTTAACGGATGGTCATGCGTGGGCACGAAGGCCTGCTGTGGAAGTTGGTGGGTACGCCTGCGTTCTCGATTGTTGACATGAATGCGAGCGCTGCCTATAGTGCCCTTGTACTCAATCACAACGTTTACATTCTCACGGCGTCCCATAAAGACGCGAGCGCAACGAGGAGGTGAAGAGTGAAACGCGCCACGATCAAAGATGTCGCCGCCTACGCTGGCGTCTCCTTCAAAACGGTGTCGTACGTCCTCAACGGAGGCGACAAGGTCTCCGACAAAACCCGGAACGCCGTCCTCGAAGCCGTTCGCTCCCTCGATTACCAACCGCACCGCGCGGCGCGCGCCATGCGCACCGGCCAAGCCTTCTCCATCGCCCTCGTCGGATACGGCCAAAACGACATCCCCTCGTACGGCAACCTTGCCGATCCCGCCATCGCCTTGATCGTCGCCGCCATGGCCGCCACCGCCGAAGCGCGCGGCTACACGCTGAGCTTGTCGAACTTCACACGCTCGGACCTCAGTGCGTACGAACGCGGTCTCGCGCAAGGACAATTCGACGGCGGCATCTTCATCCCCTTCGCCAACAACCCGGGCGCCCTCGAACCGTTCCTCAGCTCCCCGCTCGTCGTCATCGACCAGCCCAACTTGCCGAACGACGTGCCGGTCGTGTGCGTCGACTACCGCTCGGGCGTTCGCGAAGCCGTGACGCACCTGGCCGCGCGCGGCCGTCGCCGTATCGGCTTCATCGGCGGACCACGTGACTTGAACGCCTACCACAACACCGAACGCTACGGCGGCTACTTCGACGGGCTCACCACGAACGGTTTGACACTCGATGACGCACTCGTCGTAGCCGCCGATTACTCGTTCGAAGGAGCGCGGGCCGTGGCCCGCGCGCTGCTCACCGCGAAGCCCGACGCGATCGTCGCTGCGTCCGACCGCATGGCCATCGGCGCGCTGCGCGAAGCGCACGCGCTCGGACTTCGCGTGCCCGAAGATCTCGCCATCGTGGGTTTCGACGACCTCGAAGCTGCGCGGTACGTCGACCCGCCCCTCACGACAGTGCATCACCCTCTGACCGACCTCGGGCGTCACGCCGCCGAAATGATGCTTGCGCGCATCGAAAACCGCTTGCCCGCCGATCAACGCCGCGCCACCTTGCGAACGCACCTCGTCGTGCGCGCCTCCAGCTGAAAGGACGCCCATGACACCGCCGAGTTGAAGGCAGCCGCGCCAAAAATCACAACGTTGACACGCACGCCGTTCCCTCCACGAAGGAGCCCGCCATGACGAAGAACGCCCAATTCGCCGCTCACACCGCCTTGCTCGCGCTCGTCGGCGCCGCCTCCACCCAATGCAACCCCTCGTGACCGGCGATCTCAGTCCGCAAGCGTACCTCACGCCACTGCAGGCAGCGCTCCGCTGAACTTCCCGGCTGGCCCCGAAATCAAGCCGGTTCCTTTCTTGGAGTGAGTATGGACAGAACGTTGCGCGATTGGCGAGCGATCCTCTTCTTCGTCGGCCCCGCCATGCTGCTGTACGGCGCGGTGCTGCTCGTCCCGATCTTGTGGTCACTCGGTTACACCGTCTTCGAAGGCTCCCCGATCGCGGGCTTCAAGTTCGTCGGCTTCGATAATTACGCGCGCCTCGCCCAGGACCCCACCTTTTGGAAGGCGCTGTGGTTCGGCACGAAGTACGCGCTGTTCGTCTCCGCCGGGCAAGTCATCTTCGGCCTCTTGCTCGCCCTGTTGTACGCCTTCTACCTCAAACGCAGCAGCGTGCTCGTGCGCACCCTGGTGTTCCTGCCCGTCGTGCTGCCCACCGTGGCCATCGCGCAGATGTTCGCCAAGCTCTTCGCCATCGCCCCGCAGTACGGCCTCGTCAACAGCGTCCTCGCGAACCTCGGCCTCGACTCGCTCGTGCAAGCGTGGCTCGGGCAAGGTGACACCGCCTTTTGGATCATCGGCGTCATGGACATCTGGAAGGCGATGGGCTTCTACGCCATCTTGCTGTACACCGGCCTCGTCGACATTCCCGAAGACGTCATCGAAGCGGCGCGCCTTGACGGCGCGCAAGGCTGGGCGTTGTCACGCTTCGTGGTCTTGCCGCTCCTCGCGCCCATCACGGTCGCGTCGCTGATCTTCAGCCTCAACGGCACCCTCAAAGTCTTCGATTCGATCATGGCCCTCACGGGCGGCGGCCCCGGCACCGCCACGACGCCGTTGACGTTGTACATGTACAAAACGTCATTCACGTACGGCGAGTACGGCTACGGCAGCACCCTCGCGCTGACCCTCGCCGTGCAATGCCTCCTCGTCACCTTGCTGATCTTCTGGCGCTCGCGTCGCGCGGGCGGAGGAGCCTGACATGCAACGTTCCGCTTCCGCGCCGCGCGGCGAAACCGCGCCGCGCACCAACCCGCTCGCGAAACTCGCTCGCCTGCCGATCGCCCTGCTCGTCCTCATTGCCGTGTTCGTCTCCGTCTACCCGGTCGTGTGGATCTTCCTGTCGAGCCTCAAAGGCTCGACCGAATTCACCGCGAATCCCATGTGGGCGTTGCCGCAAGGCCTCGAGTGGAGCAACTACGCCCGCGCGTGGACCGAAGGCAACATGAGCAAGTACTTCGTGAACAGCGTGCTGTCCGTCCTCCCGGCGCTCGCGCTGGTGATCGGCCTGGGCACCATGGCCGCGTTCGGCATCGAAATCATGCGGTGGAAGCTGCGCAATCTCACGTCGCTGTTGTTCCTCGCGGGCATCATGGTGCCCATCCAAATCGTGATCCTGCCGCTGTTCACGATGTACTTCAAGGTGCACCTGCTCGACACGCGCCTCGCGTTGATCCTCACGTACACCGCGTTCGGCCTCCCCTTGGTCGTGTTCTTCCTCGTGGGATACTTCAAGTCTTTCGCGCGTGAAATCATCGAAGCGGCCATCGTCGACGGCGCCAGCATCTACCAAGTGTTCTTCAAGATCGCCTTGCCGATGGTGTCGAACGCCGTCGTGACCGTCGCCCTCGTGCAGTTCTTCTTCATGTGGAACGACCTGCTCGTCTCGCTGACGTTCATTCAAAACCCGGACATGCGCACGGTACAATCCGGCCTCTTGGCGTTCACCGGGCAGTACGGGCAGCGCGAATGGGGGCCGACCTTCGCGTCCATCTCCCTCGCCGTCGCGCCCACCGTGCTCGTGTACCTCATGCTCAACCAAATGGTCATGAAAGGCATGGCCGCCGGCGCCGTCAAAGGCTGACGCCCGCCGCACGCCGATTCACGGCGGGCAGCGAACCTCCGCTGCCCCACCCCCCACCCCAGGAGACCGCCCGTTCATGACCATCACCTCCCCAACCACGCCCGACGTCACTTCTTCTCAAACGCCACGCGTTCGCGACGTGCGCGCCGAACACCACCGCGAAGCGCGCGGCATCGGCGAAACGAAGCCGCGCGTCAGCTGGCGCACCGAAACGACGGCGGTCAATTGGCGGCAACGCGCGTACGAACTCGAAGCGCGCGACGCGAACGGCGACCTCATCGGCGTCACGGGCCGCTTGAAATCCGACGCGTCCCTCCTGCAACCCTGGCCGTTCCGACCGCTCACCGCTCGTGAACGCGTCGCCGTGCGCGTGCGCGTGTGGAGCGACGACGAGCGCGTCAGCGACTGGAGCGATCCCCTCGACATCGAACTCGGCCTGCTCGAGCCCAGCGACTGGACGGCACGCGTTATCACGCCCGACCGCGACGAAGACTTCACGACGCCGCAACCTTGCCCGCTCTTGCGCCGTGAGTTCGACGCACAACCCGGCGTGACACACGCGCGCTTGTACATCACGGCGCACGGCGTGTACGAAGCGCACCTCAACGGGCAGCGCGTCGGCGATCACGTGCTCGCGCCCGGCTGGACGAGTTACGACACGCGACTGCGCTACCAGACGTTCGACGTCACGCCCCTCGTGCGAACGGGTCGCAACGCCCTCGGCGCCTTGATCGGCGACGGCTGGTACCGCGGTCGACTTGGCTTCGGCGGTGGTCGCCGCAACTTGTACGGCCAGCACCTCGCGCTGCTCGCGCAACTCGAACTCACCTACGCCGACGGCCGCGTCGAACGTGTCGTCACGGACGAATCGTGGCGCGCAAGCACCGGACCGATCCTCGCGGCGGACCTGTACGACGGTGAAACGTACGACGCGCGCCGCGAAGCTCCCGGTTGGACGCAGGCGGGCTTCGACGATGGCGCGTGGCACGCCGTTCGCGTCACGTCACGTGACCTTGCCACGCTCGTCGCGCCTGACGGTCCGCCCGTCCGGCGAATCGAGGAACGACCGCCTGTCCGCATCTTCACGTCGCCCAGCGGAAAGACCCTCGTGGACTTCGGGCAGAACCTCGTCGGGTGGGTGCGCTTCACGGTGCGGGGCGAGGCGGGCCGCACGATCACCCTGCGGCACGCCGAGGTGCTGGAACACGGCGAGTTGGGCACGCGCCCCCTGCGCTTCGCGGACGCCACCGACCGCTACACCCTCAAAGGGGAGGGCGCCGAAACGTACGAACCGCGGTTCACGTTCCACGGCTTCCGCTACGCCGAAGTCGAAGGCTGGCCGGGCGAGCTCACCCCCAGCGATCTCGTCGCCGTCGTGGTTCACAGTGATCTCGAACGCACCGGCTGGTTCGAATGCAGCGATTCCCTCGTGAACAAGCTGCACGAAAACGTCGTGTGGGGCATGCGCGGCAACTTCCTCGACGTGCCGACCGATTGCCCGCAACGCGACGAACGCCTCGGTTGGACGGGCGACATCGCCGCGTTCGCGCCCACCGCGACCTTCCTGTACGACGTGACAGGCTTCCTCACGTCGTGGCTGGCGGACCTCACCGCCGATCAACGCGACGACGGCGCCGTACCCGCCGTGATTCCGCACGTTCTCAACGAAACGCTTCCGGCCGCCGCGTGGGGGGACGCCGCAACGATCGTGCCGTGGGCGCTGTACGAACGCACGGGCGACGCGCACGTCCTCGAACGACAGTTCGACAGCATGAAAGCCTGGGTGACTTACGTGCACGGCCGCGCCGGCGAGACGCTGCTGTGGGACCGCGACTTTCAATTCGGGGATTGGCTCGATCCGGCCGCGCCGCCCACCAACCCCGCGGCCGGACGAACCCTTCCGAGCGTCGTCGCGACCGCGTACTTCGCGCGTTCCGCTGAACTCGTCGCGAACGCAGCGCACGTGTTGAACCGCGCCGAAGACGAGCGCGCTTACCGCGCGCTCGCCGCTGACATTCGCGCAGCCTTCGCGCGTGAGTACGTCACGACTTCAGGCCGCGTCTTGAGCGACTCGGGCACCGCGTACGCCTTGGCCTTGCAGTTCGCGCTGCTTCCGACGCCCGAGCAGCGCGCGCGCGCGCGCCGTCGCTTACAAGAAGTCGTGCGGGAAAACGGCTACCTCATCTCCACCGGCTTCGTCGGCACGCCCCTCATCTGTGACGCGTTATGCGACGCCGGGAACGTCGAAGCGGCGTTTCGCTTGCTGCTGCAACGCGAGTGCCCGTCTTGGCTGTACCCCGTCACGATGGGCGCGACGACCGTTTGGGAGCGGTGGGACTCCATGCTGCCCGACGGTTCGATCAACCCGGGGGAGATGACGAGCTTCAATCACTACGCCCTCGGCGCGGTCGCCGATTGGCTGCATCGCCGCGTCGCCGGCCTCGCGCCGGCCACGCCCGGCTACCGACGCCTCGACGTTCGCCCCTTGATCGGCGGCGGCTTCACGTTCGCGCGCGCGCGGCACGTCACGCCGTACGGAGAGGCGCGCGTCGCTTGGCGCGTGCACGACGGTCAAGTTGAACTCGACGTCGTCGTGCCTCCCAACACCACGGCGCGCGTCACCTTGCCGGCGACCGGGAACGTGCTCGACGTGGGATCCGGGCATCACACGTGGACGCAGGCGGTCCCGTCGAACGCCGACCGCCCCGTCCTCTCGCTCGACAGCGACCTCGACGCCCTTTTGAGCGTTCCCGGTGCGTACGACGCCGTGCGCGACCTTGTCGCGCGACACTCCGCGGATCACGTCGACCCGTTCAAGCGAGCGCTGCGCAGCAGCATCGTCGGCGCGAACTTGAGGCGGGCCGTGTGGGGCGTTCCGCACCGCGACGCGCTGCTGGAGAAACTCACGGCGGCGCTCGACGCGCTCAACACGCGCGAGGACGCGAGCACGTGAACGCGCCCCACCTTTCCTGGCCGGCGGACGCGCACGTGAACGACCGCGTCGAACGCCTCCTCGCGGTGTTCACCCTCGAGGACAAAGTGAAGCTCGTCAGCGGGCAGTTCATTCAGGAGAACGCGGAAACGATCAAGGCGCTGCCGGGAAACGTGCCGCGGTTCTACCTCGCCGACGGTCCCGCCGGCATCCGCCGAAGCGCCAGCAGCCCGGGCGAGGGACGCGCGACGGCGCTGCCCGCCCCGATCGCGCTCGCCGCGACGTGGAACTCCGAGCTCGCCGCGCGGTACGGAGATGTTCTCGGCGCGGAAGCCGCCGCGAGTGGGCACAACGTCTTGCTTGGCCCGGCCGTGGACATCGCCCGCACGCCCCTCGGCGGGCGCACCTTCGAATCATTCGGTGAAGAGCCTTTGCTGCACGCGCGCCTCGTCGTGGAGGAAGTGCGCGCCGTGCAACGGCACGGCGTGCAAGCGAGCTTGAAGCACTTCATCCTGAACAACCAGGAACTCGCGCGCAACAGCGTCGACGTGCGCGTGGGTGAACGCGCCCTGCGTGAAGTGTACCTGCCGCCCTTCGAGGCGGCCATACGGCACGGCTCGGTCGCGTCGATTATGGCGTCGTACAACCGTGTGAACGCCGAGTTCATGTGCGAAAACACGCGCTTGCTCACGAACGTGCTGCGCGGTGAATTCGGTTTTCGCGGCTGGGTCGTGAGTGACTTCGGCGCGAACCACGCGACGAGCGCTTCAGCGAACGCCGGCCTCGACTGGGAGCTCACGTTCGCGCCCAAGTGGCGCGACGCCTTGCTGACAGCCGTGCGCACGGGCGAAGTCCACGAGGAGACCCTCGACGAAATGGTGCGTCGCATCCTGCGGCCCACGGTGGGGCTGGGTGCGCGCCCACCGCGCGTGGACCTCGATGCGCTTCACGGTGACGCGCACGCAGCGGTCGCGCTCGACGTCGCGCGGGAAAGCATCGTGCTGCTGAAAAACGAGGCGCTGCTGCCGCTCGACCAACGCGCCCTTCGGCGTGTCGCCGTACTCGGCGTGGACGCACACACCGTCGCCGCCGGTGGTGGCAGCGCCTTCGTGCGACCCTTGCGGGTCACGAGCGTTGTGAGCGCGTTGCGCAATCGCTTGGGCCCGAACGTCGAGGTGACCTTCGCAGGCATCGGCGACCCGATCGGACCGGGCGCGCTCCTGCCCGGTCCGGACGCCGTGCCGTCCAGCGTCGTCACGCCGCCCGGCCGGTCGAACGAGCGCGGCTTCCACGCGCAGTATTGGAGCAACGCCACCTTCGACGGACCGCCGCTCGACACGCGCGTCGACCCGACGGTCGAACTCAACCGCGGCTTCTTCGACTTTCCGGACTTCGCCGATCCGGACGCGCCGCAAGCGCCGCTTTCCCCGGAAGTCGGCGTGCACCTGTCCGCGCGCTGGACAGGCATCCTGACCGTGCCCTCGAGCGGCGCGTACACCTTCACCCTCACGTGCGTCGGATCCGGGCGGGTCACGTGGAACGGAAGCGTCCTCATCGACGCGCCCGGCGCTCGCCCGCGCGGCAGCGTGTCCGAGCATCCTTGGGACGGTTCGGGCGCCCCCACGTTCGACGCGACCGTGCCGCTCACGGCCGGAGAGACGCACGAGGTCATCGTGGAGTACGCGGCCGACGCTCCCGAGCAGTTCTTTTTGTACGGAGCGCAAGTCCGCTTCGGCTGGACGACCCCCGAAGGGACCCTCACGCCCGCGTGGCAGGAAGCCGCGAACCTCGCGCGGGCGGCTGACGTGGCCGTGGTCGTGGCGCGCACCTTCGAAAGCGAAGCGATGGACCGACCGCACCTGCGCTTGCCAAGCGGGCAGGAGAACCTCATTCGCGCGGTTGCGAACGCCAATTCGCGCACGATCGTCGTGCTGATGACCGGCGGTCCGATCGTGACCGCGCGATGGGCCGAACGTGTGCCCGCGATTCTCGAAGCGTGGTTCGGCGGGCAAGAGCAAGGTTGCGCGGTCGCGGACGTCCTGCTCGGCGACGTGAATCCGTCCGGGCGGCTGCCCCTCACCTTCCCGGCACACGAAGCGAGCACGCCGCTCAACACGGCCGAGCAGTACCCCGGGGTGAGCGGCCACGTGACGTACACGGAAGCGTTGAACGTCGGGTACCGCGGGTACGACGCGCTGAAACTCGAGCCGGCGTACGCCTTCGGCTTCGGCTTGTCGTACACGACCTTCTCGTACGCCAACCTCACCTTGACGCGCGACGAAACAGACGACCTCACGCCGATCGACGTGGCGTTCGACCTTTCAAACACGGGAACGCGTGACGGCACCGACGTCGCGCAAGTGTACCTGAGCTTGCCTGAAGAAGCCGCGGCGCCCCCGAAGAAACTCGTCGGTTGGGCGCGCGTCGCGCTGCGCGCCGGCGAAACGCGGCGTGTCACCGTCACGCTCGATCCAACGTCCACGGAGCGGCCCTGGTCGTACTGGTGTGCGCGCCGCGGCACCTGGGCGATCGCGCCGGGCACGTACGGCGTGCTGATCGGCGCGTCCTCGCGCGACACGCGCCTCGACGGGACTTTCAAGGTGAGCATCTCCGCCGCGTCGTCCGTCGCTGACGCGCTCAAGCGTACGCGCGCATGACAACACGACGACTCAAGTGCGCGCGTCACGCGACAGCACAACAGACTTGTCGGGCCGCTTCGCTCATTCACGCTTGTAAGGAGACATGATGAGCTCCACGTTGTTCACCTTGCGCTTTCGGGCGCTGCTAGAAGAGTTGTATCCGCAAGCGCGTCCCACTTCGACGCTGACGGTGCGCGTGCAGCACGTGAATCTTGTCGCGCCGCCCTCACCCGAGGGGAAGTGCGCGTCCGCGCCGCTCGCGACGTTGCTGCTCGCGCCTCTCGAAATCGACGAGACGCAGTCGCGGCGCCGAGCACGTTGAACTCCAGCGTTTGGTTTCGCTCCGTCGTGACGGGCAAGGGCGTCATGGTACGTCGCGCTGAACGCGCTCGGCGCGCTTCACGTGAGAGCCGGGTTGGCGTCGCGCTTGCCGCATCAATGGGCTGGAGTACCCTCGGGTATGCTTCGTGATTCCTGGCCGCAAGCGCAGGACTTCGTGCATGGCGAGCTCTTGCCGGCACCTCGACAATGGCGTCGACCCGGGCTCGTGATGTTCTTCAATTTGGAATGCGCGGCCTGCGTCACCCGCGGCCTTCCCTTCCTGAAGCGCGTGCATCACGAGTACGGCGGACGCGTGAACATCCTGGCCATTCACATGGCACGAGGGCACCGGCTTCTCGAACGTGATCAAGTCGAGCCGACCGTGCGGCGCTTCGCCGAGTCTTTCGCCAACCTCCCGTTTCCCGTCGCGCTTGACCTCGACGGGCACATCGCCGAGGCCTTGCAAACTGAAGGCACGCCGCACTGGTTGGCGTTCACCGTCGAAGGAACGTTGCTGCGCAGCGTGTACGGACGCCAGGAGAACGCGCAGACGCGTTTGGAATACCTGCTCGCCGAATTGGGTGAAAGATGGCGGCGCGTGGTACCTGACGACGACGAGTGGCGATCCGCGCAAAGCCGGGTACTTCGCGGTGACGAACACCGTGTACAGCGAAGTGGCGCCGGACGCCGCGTTGATTTTGTGGATGGGCGTGGAAAGCCAGCGTTTGAAGTGATCGGACTGTACTCCATGACGATGATTTCGGGAATGCCGTCGCCCGTGAGGTCGTGGCATGCTTGCACTTCCACGGCGAAGTTCAACCAGGTGGCGGTCACAACGGACTTGCCGATGAGGGTGACGCGCGCTTGGCGCTCGTCGCTCGTCGAGACGTCCTCGGTCTTGAGGGTGTACGCGCCGCAGGTCTTCGTGACGGCGGTCGGTTTGCTTTGCGCGAGCGCTTGAACGGAGAGGACGCTGAAGGTGGCGGTGCAAGCGAGGGAGGCCGTGAGGCGCGCGAGCAGACGGGTGTTCATGACGACCGTCGCCATTGTAACTTCGACTGCTCGGCTATGCGGCCCAAGTGACGATCACGGGTTGCATGCTTGGTGCGCGGCCAGCTGGAGCTCTTTGGCAATGCCGGAGCGGCAAGCGCATGGGCAATTGCGGCGTTCGCCTTCGTACGGCTGAGTACGCTGAAGCATGTCCGCTTCTTCGTCGGCCGCGCTCCGACGGTACAACCTCGACGACATTGCCTTGACGCGCCCGATCATCGAAGAGGTGGCGGGGCGGCGACACGCACGAAGCGAGCCGTGCGTCGGCATCCACTTTGAGCGACGCGGCGCGATGGCCGTGCGTTCGATGCGCTCGTCGCGCCCAGTCGGGCAGATTGAAGGTCGGATGCGCTCGAGGATGGCTCGTCTTCGTCGGTCGCCTTCGGCGAAGATGTGGTTCGCCGTGCGGTCGCAAGGGTAAGTCGATGGCGACGGTGTTGATTCTCAGAGCGCCGGACGAGTTGTGGTTCGTGCCGTTTTCCAGCGCGACCGGGGAAGGTGCGGTGGCGTTGCCCGTCGCGCCTGGTGAGTTTGAGCGGCTCGGAGAGTGGTTAACGACTGCGCGTGTCGGCGCCGTCACGTCGGTGCTCGATGTAAACGATGCGCCGATCGCATCAGTACACGTTTCACCGCGTGGTGTGCGGGTGCATGCGACCGTGAACGGGGAGGTGAAGCGTGCGGTCGTGCGTAACGCGCACCTCGCGGTGATGCTCATGCGCCTGTTCGACGCACGGCGCTTGAAGGCGCAGTTTTTGCCGTGCGGTTCAGTGGTGATCGACGATCGAACGTTCACACCCGCTGAGTTGGACGGGCTTGCCGACGCGCTCGTCGGGCCGCACGCGGGGTTCGTGACGAAGGAGGTGCGGCACGCAGCGTTGAGCGACGCGGAAAACGCGCGGCAAGTGCGGGTGCTCGCGCGCGTTGCCCGGTGGTACGCCGCGTGGGAACGCGACGCGGCGCGCGTGCGCGGTGAGTAGCACAACGTCGGCGCGCCTTCCGCCGCACAGCAGGCGACGCCCTTCGAGGGGTGGCTGACAGAACGCGGCGTTCGTGACGTGGTGCGGGCTTGGCGTGTTCTTCGGCTGCTTGTGGTGTCTCGCGAGCGCGGGCAGATTCAACGGCACTTCGGTGCGAACGAGCCGCCGCTCGAGTCGCTCACCCAGGTGCTGCTGACCACCCACCGTATTTACGAGGACTTGCAAGCGACGGGCGAGGGGTACAAGCGGTACGTCAACCGACGAAGTCGCAGCGAGGCGTTGACGAACGAGCAGGCGATGCGCGCGAAGTTCGAAGCGAGTCGACGTCAAAAAGAGTAGGAGGACGAGGAGCGAGGCGGCGTGACCGTGCGGCGGCCATGTTTACGAAAACGCTGTTCGGAGTTGTGAATGGATGATGCAAGCTGAGGCGCATTGACAGCTCGAATTGTCAGTGTCATGCTGGATTATGTCAGCGTTGACCGTGCTGCCCGACTGGATCGGCACCCTCGAAGCGTTCGTGGAGCTCGCGAACGACACCCTTCCGCACATCCTGCCCTTCGACAAAACCGGCCGCGCCAAAGACGAAGTGAACGCCCGCCTCGTGCGCCACTACACCACGCAAGGCCTCCTCGACGAACCCCTCAAGTCCGGGCGGGAAGCGCGCTACACGCGACGCCACCTGCTGCAACTGCTCGTCCTCCGGCGCCTCATGCACGAAGGCCACGGCGCGACCCCACTGCAAAAGATCCTGCGCGGCCGCGACGACGACGCCCTCGAAGCACTGCTGCTCGGCACCGCCACCCTCGACGTGCAACCCGGCAACCCCGCGTTGGAGTACCTGCAGAACTTGCGCGCCACCCCCCCTCCTTCCGCGCTGCTTGGCATCGTTCCACGCCCGACGCCGCAAGCACCGTTGTTCGAATCGCCGCCCGACGCCAAACCCGAACGCCCCGAGCGCTACGTGCGGTTCTTCGTTCAACCTGGCTTGGAACTGCACGTCGGCCCCGACTTCCAACTTCCCAAAACCCGCACCGAACGCGACCGCCTCGCCGACGCCCTGCTCGCCGCGCTCGACACCCTCCGGAGGACCAAGCCATGACGCAACCCCGAGTCGAGTTCCTGCCCCTCACGTCCGCCCTCAAGCACGGTGAAGCCCACGACCTCACCCTGCTCGTCCGCGTCCACCCTTCACCCGCGCCAAGCGTCGACGGCGAACGCCCGCCGCTCAACCTCGCGCTCGTCCTCGACCGCAGCGGCTCCATGAGCGGCCGACCGCTCGAAATGGCCAAGGAAGCCGCCATCGCCGCCATTCGACAGTGCCAAGCGACCGACCGGGTGAGCGTCGTCGCGTTCGGCAGCCAAGTCGACGTCGTCGTGCCTTCACAACCCGTCCTCGACGCCGAACGCCTCGCGGGTATCGTGCGCTCCCTCGGCACGGGCGGCATGACAGCCTTACACGCCGGCTGGCTCGAAGGCGCCACGCAAGTCGCCACGCACCTCCGCGCAAGCGCGCTCAACCGCGTGATCCTGCTCAGCGACGGGCAAGCGAACGTCGGCCTCACCGACCGCACTGAAATCGCCGCGCACGTCAAGGGCCTCACCGCGAAGGGCGTCAGCACCACCACCATGGGCTTCGGTCCACACTACGACGAAAACCTCCTGCTGAGCATGGCCGACGCGGGCGACGGCAACTTCGAGCACGTCGAAGACCCCACGCGCCTCCCGACGTTCTTCGAGGAGGAACTGCAAGGCCTCACACGCACCACCGGCCGCACGGTCAGCCTCGGCTTGGAGCCGAACCCCGAGTACGGCGTCACCGTCACCGACGTCCTCAACGTCTTGCCACGCAACGAGTTCGACCGCCTGATGCTTCCGAACCTCATCGACGGCCGTTCCATCGACGTGCTCGTGACGTTGCACGTGCCGCACGCGGCGACCCGACTGCTCGGTCGAGTCGGCGTGACGCGCGTGCGCCTCGCGTGGACCGACACGCACGGCGTGCGGCACGCGATGCGCGCGCAACTCGACCTCGACGTCGTGACGCCCGAGCAGTTCGAGGACGTGACGCAAAGCCCGGAGGTGCTGCAAGCGAGGGCGGTGCTGCAAGCGAGTCGCGCCAAGCGCGACGCGATCGACGCGATGGACCGAGGCGACCGGGTGGGCGTCCAAGGCAGCCTCCGGCAAGCCCGAGACTTCCTGGCGAGCGCCCCCATGCCGTCGCCGGCGTTGCTGGCGGAACAGCGGGACGTCGAGGAGTTGAAAACCACGTACGATTCGGGCGAGGAAGCCGTGGCGCGCAAACGCGCTCTGAGTCAGTCGCATAACAGCGCGCGCAGCAAACCCCGGCGATAAGCAGCGCTTGATGTGGAGCGGCTCGACCAGCGAGTCGCTCCACATGCGGCGAGAACGGCACGTTCTTCCACGCGCAGAACGAACGGCACCACGCCATGCACGATTCCGACTTGCCGGACTGCTCCGACGACGCCCTCAGGTACGCGGTCGGCGCGTACGTGCTCGCTCACGGTCGCGCCGACCGCGAGAAGAAAAGAAGATGGAGATGGTCCTTGCGCTCAAGCATGACGCCCTGGCCAAAGTGACGGAACGTGGCGAGCGATTGCATGACGCGTTGCTCGCATTGGCGCGCTCGTACCCGGCGACGTTCACGGCAGCGTACGTCGCGGACGCTTTGGAGCGCTGCGGGTTCACGCGGGACGACGTTCGAAACGAGCAAAGTTCGATCGTCGGTTCACGCGTTGCCATGCCCGAAGAGCCCCGCGCCAGGTTGACCTTGTCATGGAATTGACGGACGCGAGCGACATGGATGGTCTCGCCTCCTTGTCGACGGTGGTTGCTCGAGTGCACACGTTGATTTTGCAGCGATCGGAGCAGTCGCTGCACGCGTTGCTGTGGTTGGAGGAACTGCTCGATCGCGTGCTGGTATTCCCGAACGACCTCACGTGGCCAAAAGACGTTCCCCTGCCCGCCCCGGTGGACGTCAAGGACGCGATCGACGACCTGACGGACGTCGCCGTGGACTTCGACCGCGCCTTGCACCTCGCGACCTTCGACGAGGTCGCGGGTTGGTCGTACTTGCGTTTTCACGCCGACATCCACTGAGGTGAGCACGTCCGGTCGTTGATGCGGCACGTGCGCTGGCACTTGGCGCAACTCGGCGAAGCGTGAACGAAGCGCGTCAACGCTGTCCACGCCGTCACGACGTCCGCCGCGAGTAGCTCGCTCCAGCCGTCTCGCTCGCTCGACGAGCTCACGAGGAACGGCGTGACGTCCGCGTCGAGGATCTGCAGCACGGCCCGCGCGTGCCGCCGCGGCGTGGAGGTCGTGGCACCGTACGCGGAACTCGGCGCGAGCTTGACGCGCTTGCAAGCCGAACTCGACGACGCGTCGTAACCTGGGCGGCACGGCGAGCGCGAAAGCGCTCGCCGTGCCGCCCAGGTTCATCGCCGCACGGTTTCGTCGGGCGCCGAGTCGTCCACGCGCGCGTCGTTCACGTCGCGCGTGGCGTCATCAAGGGTGTCGTCGATCGTGTCGTCCGTCGGTTTGGCTTGCGGCAAGCGCCGCGCGGCGTCATCGCTCGAATCGCGAATGAGGGCCGTCCACTGCGGAAAGAACGGAATGTACTGCCCTTTGATCAGCCACGCCACGGAAAACGCCACCACGAACGTCGACTCGGTAAAAAAGCGGTACAAGGCGAACGGCAAGGGCGGCAGGACGCGTTCGAGGAGCATGCTCGTCGCGAACAAGGCGATACTGACGACCATGGTCCACCCGCACCGTTCCATCGCGCGGTTGCGGCGTTGCTTGGGCTTGAGTTGCAACGCGTCCGCCAGCAATTTCGCGTGGGACGCGCTTGACGCGTTGGCCGTCCATACGGACGTCTTCGGAAACGAGATGAACACGAGGTACAAGCCGCCCGCGACGAACAACGTCAACGCGAGGCCGTGCAAGCCCATCGGGCCGTACCACGGCAAGCGCAGCCAATCGTACGTGCCGTACAACAGCGTCGGCGAGCAGTCTCGCAACGCGCCGCACGCCTCGGTGGACGTCCACAAGGGCCGCATGGGAAACACGCCGATGCCCAGCGCGGCCACGCCGGTGATCATAGCGACGTAATTGTCCCGCGCGCGTTCGGTGCGGTAAAAGAACATCAAGGTGCCCACGAGCGCCAAGGTAATCACGAACACGTCGCGCGAGCTCGTGTAGTAGTGCGCGCTGATCGTGTCGACCCGAACGGTCTTCGCGTCCAGGGTCTGCACGAACCACTCGCCGTGAAACCAGCCGATGATCCACACGAGCGCTGGCAGCAGCACGCCGAGCGCGCCGATGAGGGTGCGCAACTGCAAGTACGACACGTCCGGATTGAGAATGTCACGCAACCTGAATGAACGCATACGCTTCCTCCGAGCTCGCGCGGCGCACACGCGAACGTGAATTCCCGAAGCTGAATGGAACTCGCGAAGTTGAGTGCGGTCAGTATGACAGGCGTGCACGCGGCGTGCATGAACGCGCGACACGTCCATTGAGCGGCGCCCCCGAACGAGAGCGCACGATGGCGGAGGACGCCGTGCCGGCCGTGCGTGACTTCGCGCGCACCATGCCTGGCGCGATATACGAAGACGCGACAACGGTGCGCGCCCGGGAGCGCGGCCCTGCCTGTATCGGCGTGGGTGTTCCAAGTGACGCGAACGCGTTGGCCACGCACGGGTTGAGCAGCGTGCAACTGGGGAGCCCCGCGTACAAGGCAGGCGTACGCGTCGGGGACGTGATTGAACGCGTGGACGCTCAAGCTGTTCAGGGACGCACGCCTCTGGAGTTGCTTTCGGCGTTGTGCGGCGCGGACGGCTCTACAGTCACCCTTCAAGTGCGGCGAGGTGAGCGACAGTTCGACGTGACCGTAGCGCGGCGCGTGCCCGTCAGCGATCCATTCACAAGCGTGTTGTTGCCGAACGACGTCGGGTACATCGGCGTGCGCACCTCCGCGTCGAAGCTGGGCGGTTTGCCATTCGAGTTGGGCGTGGAAATCGACCGGTTGCAACGCCAAGGCGCGCGTCGGTTCATCTTGGATGGGCATGGCAACGCCTCGCTTTCCGTGGAGAACGGCGCGGCCCTGGCAGACGTCTTTCTACGCGCGGGGCTGCTTTTGAGGATGTACGACGTGAACGGCGAACGAAAGCCGTCGCCAAGCCAGGCGCACAACGGGATGTACGATGTGGACGCGCCGTTGGTGGTGCTCGTCAACGAATCCACGGCGTACGGCGGTGAAGTGTTGGCGGCCGCGCTGCAAGCGTACGGACGTGCACGCGTGGTAGGTGCGCGCACGAGCGGGAATGGCGTGTTGTTCTTTCCGTTTCGCACGCCGCAGGGTGGTGTGTTGAGTGTACCTGTGCGCGCGTGGTTCACGCCGAGCGACCGCAGCGTGCACGGGGTGGGGGTGACACCGGACGTGGTCGCGCCGAGCGATTCAGGCGTGTTTCCCGATCAGCCTAACGTCTCTCTGGACGCGTCGGTGGCGGCCGCGTTGGCGCTGCTTGCCCGCACGAGTGGTCAGCAAGCTGCTTGTGCCCCTGCTCAAGGGCACAAGCAGCTTGTCGCGCCAGCTTAGGTGGTCGGTGCAAGCGAGTCCGCTGACACTTGCAGCACACCGTTCACTTGAGTGACGCCCACGCGGTGCTCGATCAGCAAGCCCACGAGGTCCTTGCCGATCAGCAGCGTGATCGGCGCGGCGCTGTCACGCATGGCTTCCTCGCGTGCGCCTTTCGAGTAACTGCCGCTCGTGATGAACACGCCACGTTCGTGTACGTGCAAGCTGCCACGAAGGTTCTGCACGTCAGGACGGCGGATGTTCGCTGCGTGCCGCTTCACTTGCATGGCGATACGCAGAGGCGCGATCAACTCCGTGGTGAGTTCCGCGCGTACGTCGACGCCCGCGTCGTTGGCGTAAGGAGTGTTCTGCACTTGCACGAAGCCCATTGCCGCGAGGAGCCGCCCGACGAGCACCTCGAAGTGCTTCGGGTCCATCACGCGAAGACACGCGAGCAACTCGTCGTGCAAGGCGGCGCTGTTCGCGTCCTGCGGCTTCACTTCGCTGGCCGCCGAGTCGGCCAAGCGGATGAGCGCCCCGTCTCGTAGAAACCGCAGTGTTTCCCCGCGCTTGCCGCGGCGGTCGTTCTCCACGTAGATCTGCGCAGACATCGTTGCGTCGGGCGTTTTGCCATGTGACACGAGGAGACCTTCACGCAACGCGACGTTCGTAATGTCACGGTAGTGCATGGGCTGCCCGTTTCCGAAAGCGCGCAGAACCGCTTCTGCGGCGTCCGTGAACGATCGACTGGCGGACGTGGTCGCGGCGGGGGGCGCGCAAGGGTTACAAGCAACCTTGGGTGGTCGGAACTGCCCTTGGTTTCGCAGGCAAAACTTGACGTGATCTGACCGGCCAGGCGCGAACGCTCGGCTCGAATTGGTTCGAGTGTCGTGATTGGCGTGTGTTTTTCGATGCGGGTTTCTTGCAGTGGCGAGGAAGTCGAGCGCGATGGGAATATATACAATTGCAGCTGATCCTCTCCCCTGCGCTCCTTCTCCTTCCGAACAACGCGCCACGCTTTCAACCACGAACTTGATCAGCACGGGCCACAGCGTGAGCACGGGGACAAAGCCCCGTCAGCCGAGACGCCAGCACGACGCGACACAACGACGAGGACGACCCACTCGAACAATTGTATATATTCCAAGTGTGGACGCCACCACCCACCTGCCCGAACACCTCCGCCGCGCCCTCACCCGCAGCGACATCGAAAGCTTCCTGCACCTCCTCGACGACCACACCCCCGGCACCCCCGGCAGCACCACCCGCAAAAACTACACCTCAAGTTGGCGACGACACCTCCGCTGGACGCAACGCGAACAACGATCCATCCTGAACGCCACGCGCCACGACACGAACGCCTACCTCGAACTCCTCACGCGCGAACACGAACACGCGCCCGCCACCATCCGAAACCACATCACACGCCTGCGCACCTTGTACGACGTCCTCCACCAGATCGGCGCCCACCCCGGACCGAACCCAGTCGGACAACGCCCCCTACCCCCCCACCACCCGGAAGATTATCGGCACGTGTACACCAACGCCGAGCTCGACCTCTTGCTCACGCACGCCAACCCCGCCGGCCGCGCCCTCCTCCTCCTCGGCGCCCACGCGGGCCTCACCGGTCCTCAAGTCGTCACGCTGCGCTGGCCACACGTCGACTGGACCCAACGCCGCTTGCATCTCGACAAGCACGACGTGCCCCTCGAAGACGACCTTGCGCGCGCCCTGCACGCGCACGCCGTCGAGCAAGGACACGGCGACCTCTTCCCCACCGACACGCTCATCTTCAACTTGCGCAACGACCACGAGTTACGCGCCTTCATCTACCGACTGTGCGACCGCGCCAACGTCACGTACAAAGCGTGGCGTGCCTTGCGCGCCCACGCCGGACTGCGCCTGCTGCAAGCCAGCAACGACCCAGCGTTCGTCGCGCAGCACCTCGGCGTGCACACCCTCAAAGCCATCGCACCCCTCATCAAACTCGCCGAACGTAACGCAACCTCACCGCGTGAACCAAGCGCTTCGTGACGCCCGCCGAATACAACAATCAACAACGTCCGCCGCCGCGTGCCTTGACGACAACTCCTATACAAATCCGACGCGACCGCACGTTTAAACGTACCCAAGGTGCCGAGAAAAGACCGATTTGTACCTGCGCCCGACGACGCGCTGCCTCCGCGCGCCAAACGGTGACGCTCTCGGCCGCAAACCGAGCCGCCGCGTCCATTCATGACCGCCCGTCGAGCGCGAACGGCACGCGTATCGTCTTTGTCGGTACCTTGACGCGACCTATCGTCTTCCTCGGTACTTCCCTGCGAACGCTTATCGTCTTCCTCGGCACCTTTTCATCGTCTTCCTTGGCACTTCCCTGCGAACACCTATCGTCTTTCTTGGTCCCTTCGACACCTTCGGTATCGTCTTCCTCGGCACCTTACTATCGTCTTCCTCGGTACCTCCTGCCGCCCTAAGTATCGTCTTCCTTGGCACCTTCGACACCTTCAGTATCGTCTTCCTTGGCACCTTCAACGCCAAAACCACGTCTTCCTCGGCACCTTTCTATCGTCTTCCTCGGCACCTACACGAGAAAAACACGTCCAGGACGCGCTCGCCGCCGCCACCTTGATGATGTTTTTTCATCAATCACTACCAAACAACAACAACAAGATCAACATCAGCGCGAACAACAAAACCGTTACACTGAACGGCACGGTGAGCGGCGAAACGAAACCCAAAGGCAAGACGCTCGCGCGCGCCTCCCGCAGCGCGCCACGCTTGGACGAAGTGAACGTCGGTCGGCTCGGCCTCGTCAGCATTCACGAACGCATCCCCGCCGATTACACCGAATGGGAAGTCGACCTTGAAATCGCCGGTCGCGCCGCGAAACTGCGCTGCGAAGCCTTACCGAAGTACGGCGTTCCACACGGCCTCGACAACGACATCACAGTCGCACTCATCAACTTGTACGTCGAAGCGGGCGCACCTGAAACACGTGAGTTCGCAACCACCGCGTACCGAGTGTTGCAACGCGCCGGGCTGAGGCACAGCGGACAGTATTACGCCGCCCTCGCGGAAAGCTTGCAACGCCTGAAAACAACCACGTACTCCGCAAGCGACTCGTGGTTCGATCAAAAGCGTCGCTGGGTCACCGCGCAATTCAATTACATCGAAGCGCTCGAGTACAGCAGCGACGACGACGAATTGTCCTTATCGCAAGGAAGCCTGCTCAAAATTCGCCTTGCGGAACCAATCACCGCGTCCATTCGCGCGAAGTACCTCAAACCCCTCGATGAAACGCTGCTCGCGCGCCTGCACGGCACGCAAGCACGCGCGCTGTACCGCCTGCTCGACGCGCGACGACGCGACCCGACGGACCTCACGCGGGTCCTCGACGCGTTCACCACCGATTTACGCGTGTGGGCGCAAGAATGCAAGATTTCCGACTTGAAACCCGCGCGCATCAAACGCACCCTTGAAACGCCCCACCGACAGCTCGTCGAAGAGCACTACCTCGCGAGCGTCGAGTACGGCGGAACGCGAACGCGGCCGACCATCACGTACACGTTCGCGGACCCGGCACGGCAAGAAGCTTCTTCGCCACTTGGCGCGGTCACCTCGACCGCGGGCACGGACGCGTCGCTCGTCAAGGCGCTGCGCAAGTACGGCATGACCGCTCCGGTCGCACGGCAATTGATCACGAAGTACGGCGAGCACCACGTGACCGAGCGTCTACGCAAATTCGTGATGATGCTGGCGAGCGGTTATCAAGCGAAAAACCCGGCGGGGTTGCTGTACGACGTCATTCGTGCCGAAGAAGGGCAGTATGCCGATCCTCCGGGTTTCACCGCTCACGCGAGGTCGACGCGCGTCGTGGACTCGAGCGGTTCACGTTCAACCTCTCCGGAAGACAACGAGGTGCAAGCCGAGCAGGAACAGGCGCGGTTACGTGCTTTACCGATCGAGGCGCGCGTCGATCACGTCGTGCGGTTGCTGCAGATGCTGCTGCACCGTGAGCTCAGCACCAGCGACTTCGCGCGGTTGCACGCGAAGCTCTTCGACATCGACGATCAAATCACCTTCGGGCAACGCGCGGTGGGCCTGGTGGCGCAAAAGCGCAAAGCCGACCTCCTCGACGAATTACGCGCGATCCTCGAAGGTTGACGCGCACGTACGCAAGACGACTTGCCCGAGCAACGTTGCCGGTCAGCGCATCTTGGAGAACACGTGAACTCCCGCCGCGTGGCGCTTCGTTTCGAATGAGGCAAGCACGAGCGGCACTTCGAGCGGCACGCGTTCAACGATCGTGCACGCCGAACCTCGCCTTCAGTGCGAAGTCGCCAAATGCCGAGCGGCCGACCTCGTGTGCAAGAACGAGCGTCGCACGATTCGACGTCGTTCCCAACGACCTGCGTCTCGTGCGACGCTCGCCCTTGGATGTTTGATTTGACGTCATTTCAAAAGCACCGACAGGGAAGCGCGTTTCGCCTCCGGGCGCGCTCATCGAGGACGGCCGCGAACGAGACCCATCGCAAGATGCCTTCATGCTCGCCTGCGGCCTGCCTCCCCTCGTCGCCCTTGGTTTCGTGAGCGCCGCGCGCACGGCCGAGGGGTCGCAGCGCAACGTTCGCATGCTGATCGCCGTGGCGTCGCTTGCAAGCGATGACGGCGTCGTGCCCCCTCGGGTCTTACACGTGTTGCGGAATGTGGCCGTGCGAGGCGTGCGTGGCGCACTTCGACCGCTTGGACGCGGCGCGGTTCACCGTGATGCGCGTGCCGAGCGCGGGTGAGTTGAGGTTGTTCAACGAGTTCGACGTCGTCGGGCGGCACGCCGTGATTGCACGCGCTTGTCGGCGCACTTGCCGCGTGAACGCGCGACGTGATGTGCCGAGCGGCGCGTTGGTGTTGCATGAGGCGCTCGCACGTGAACGTTGTGCGGGTAGTGTTGGGGGTTGCCGGGTCGGTCGGACAACGTGGTGCGTGCGTTGATGGGCATGGGGGCGCGTGACGCGCGCGTGGTGTTGATAAGGCGTCTTATCAACAGGTGGAGGTTTCGGCATGACCCTCGACGTGCGCCGCCAATCGGTGAAAGCGGCGCGTGACCGGGACGCCGCCGCGTTGTGGGAGCTCACGGCGGCGCACGTCGCTTGTACGGTGCGAGCGGCGCGCGTGGTTGGAGTACGCGGTCGAGGATGCCGTGGCGTTGCTCTCCCCTACGGCGGATTAAGGCGCGTTGTGGTTGCGGACGTTGGAGGCGAGCGGCAAGTGCACGTCGACGCTTCGCGTGTACTTGGCGGGTACGCGCGCGTTGTACCGAGCGTTGCGGTGGGCGCAGGCGGTGCGCGTCGATCCGTTTGTTGACGCGCGTCCGCGGAAGGATGCGACGGCGGCGTGGGACAAGCGCGCGCCTTACCCGGAGGAGGACGTGCGGCGTTTGCTGGCGTACGGGGACGTGGAGATGCGGGCGCTTGTGCTGCTTGGCGCGCATGGCAAGTTGCGCGCTTCGGAGATCGTGCGGTTGACGTGGGGAGATGTTGACGGGGAGTGTCGCGCGTTGCGTGTGGTGGGAAAGGGCGGCAAGGTGCGTGTGGTGAGCGTGACGGGAAGTTTGCGTGACGCGTTGCGCGCGTTGAAGCGTGAGGCGTCGGAGGTGTTGGTGATCGGGCGTTCGCCGGAAGCGGCGCGAATGCGGCTCAAGCGTGTGTGCCGCCGGGCAGGCGTGACGTACCGTGGGTTGCATGCGTTGCGGCATTCGGTGGGCACGCGGATTGTGCGTGCGGGGTTGAGTTTGCAGCATGTGGCGCGTCATTTGGGGCACGTGTCGGTGGCGACGGCGGAGGTGTACGCGAAGTGGGTGGATGACGCGTTGACGCTGGAACTTGAGCGTTGGTGACGTTGGGCGTCAACAGGACGTCGACGGTGTGACTTCGTGGAGCGAGTCTTGCGTACTCTGTAACTTTGTAACTTAGAGTCTTCGTACCTCGGTATCTCTCGAAGTGACTGAGCTACTGAGTTCGTGACTTTGAAAGAAACAAACTTACGGTCCTTGAGAAGAAATTTTCATACTCTGTAACTTCGCAAGTCTTGAAGATCATAAGTTTGTACACTCGTGACTTCGAAAGAAACGAACTTACGATCTTTCTGAAGAACCCTCGTACTCTGTAACTTCATGACTCTCAAAGATCGTAAGTTCGTACTTTCGTGAGTTTGAAAGAGTCAAACTCACGGTCTTCCTGAATTCGGATCTCTGTTACGATGATCGTATGAAGTTGCTCGCCATCGTGAACGGCAAAGGCGGCGTTGGCAAGACGACCACCGCGGTCAACATGGCCACCGCGCTCGCCCGCCGAGGCCTCAAGCCCTTGCTCGTCGACACCGATCCTCAAGCCAGCGCCTCGTGGTGGGTCGAACGCGGCCCCGACGCGTTTCCATTCGACATCGCCAGCGAAACCAACCCCAGCCTCCTCGGTCGACTGCGAGAAATCGGCGGGTACGACGTCGCCGTGATCGACACGCAACCCGCGCTCGCCAGCGACACCCTCAACACCGTCGTTCGCCTCGCGGACTTCGTGATCGTTCCCACGCCGCCCGCCGCGATGGACCTCAGCGTCGTCATCGAAACCGTGCGGCGCGCCATTCAACCGACGGGCGTTCCGTACCGCGTGATGCTCACCCGCGTCGATCCTCGCGCGCTCAACGAAGCGCTCGAAGCGCTCAGCACGCTGACGGACATCAACGTTCCGGCGTTTCACGCGTTCGTTCGTGCCTACAAAGCGCACGAACGCGCCGCGCTCGACGGCGTGCCGATTCACGCGTACCGCGGCGCGAACGCCAAGGAAGGCGCGCGTGATTACGACCGGATCGCCGAGGAGGTGACGCGCGAATGGTGAAGCGCAAAGGGTTGGGTGACTTGCTGCGTCAGGAAGTGAGCGCGTCCACGCCGGTCCTCGACGCTTCTGTTACTTCGGAACACCGTGACTTACAGAGTTCCGACACGTTGGGTGACCTGGCCGCACTCGAAGCGGCCCGCGTGAACGCCGAGCTCCTCACGGCACCGCCAGCCAAGTCAAAGCAAACTTCCGATGAAACAAACGTTGACGCTTCGGAACAACTGGAAGGCGTGCCTTCCGCGAAGTACTTGATGCTCGTTCGAAAGGAAACTCGGCTGCGAGAAGAACAGTATGACGAACTCACACGCCTCGCGCGCAAACTCAACAAGCGCAAATCGAAAACCGCTCGAACCGAGCGCATCACCGAAAACACGTTGATTCGCGTTGCCATCGACGTGCTGCTCGACCGGGCGGACGCCCTCAACGGCGACGATGAAGCGGCGCTGCTCGCAACGCTACGCCGCGCCATGACGTGACGGCATCACCCCGGGCAGGGGAGAGGCGCACCCCAAGTTAACGACACCTCACGTGCAGTTCACGAGCGACGTACGCGTTGACGAAGAACGAACGGCACCGAAGGCAAGCCAGGAGGACGGCCGCTGCAAGCCGTCCTCCACGTGGGCTCCGCGCTCACGCGCGTTTGACGAAGCGCGCTGCAGGAGTGCGACCGTGGCAACGCAGTTCCCTCGAACGCTCAGCGTTCGCGCCGAACGATCGTCAACGCCCGCGGATTTCTACGCGCAGTGTCCAGGCGAAAATCGTCTTCCGCGCATGCCAGCTTTCGAAATCATGTTGAAGACGGTCATGAATGTCACGCCGAGCAGGGCTTTGCGTTGTACGTGTTGATCGCGCCGTTGTGCGACGGTGATGCTGCTGGCGGCGTTCACAACGCCGCGGTCGGAACGGACGACGAGTTGCGCGAGGAACACGCGCGGCGGCCAGCGTAGAAGAGGGGAGGTCGTCATGGTGCCTTGGTGGCCGGTGGATTCGCGGTACGCCATGACCGAATGAGGTTTTGCGCGAGGTTGTTCGCCGCGCGACTCGAGCTCACGTCCATTGCATTCGGGGTGCGTTCCTGCCGAAGTCCTCGGTCCAGCCCGATGGTGATGCCGTCAGGGGAGCCGGGTCTATTCACGCAAGGTGAGGTGCGTCGCGATCGTGCGGACGTTCGGGGTGTTCCCGACAGAAGGTGAGGCTTGAGCGTGAATGACGAGTTGCACGAACTGCGGGTCTTGTTGGCAGACGGACGTTGCCGCTGGGTACCGTGATTCGCACTTCAAACCCAGCGCACTTGCCCAGGCGCGACGTACACGCCATACACCCGTCCGAGCATCACAATTCCCTCGAGGCCGTAGCGGGTTATCGGCTTGTGCTTCGGGTTGTCCGAAAGCAACGCTCTATTGCCGCGATACAAACCGAGGCGCTTGACGATCGTGGCGCCGTTCGAGCAGGAAAAGGCGTAGACGGCTCCGTATACCGTCGTCAAGTCTTGTGTGGCGACAAGGACGTAATCTCCATGACGAATGGCGTCGTCGCTGCCATCTCCCGCATGCTCGCCGCCGCCCGCCACGAAGCCAACCGTGACCGCTGTGACGACTGCGGTGGCCGCGGGCACCTCGACGGGCACGAATGCACTCGGTGCCGCGCATAATCGCCTGCGCACTCCCCGGTTTCGGCTTCCTGCTCATCCTGATCGGCGCGATGAGCCTCAACCTCCCCGTGCTCGGCATCGGCCTCTTCCTCGCCATCATCGGCGCTGACGAGATGGACGCCCTCGCGCAATGGCAGGTGCTCGAATGACCGCCCTCGCCGAACGCCACCAACCCATCCAGCTGCAGCTCGTGACCTTCGATCGAGAGCAAATCGACCTCATCAAAACGCAGATCGCCCCCGACGCGTCCGATGGTGAACTCGCCCTCTTCGTTCAGCAGTGCAAGCGCACCGGCCTCGATCCGTTCTCCCGGCAAATCTACGCTGTCGTGCGCGAACAATCCCAAAAGGACGAACGCGGAAACTGGATCAAAGTCAAGAAAACGACGATCCACACGGCGATCGACGGCTTCCGCCTCATTGCCGAACGCACCGGGAAGTACCGAGGGCAAGTCGGCCCGTGGTGGTGCGGTAAGGACGGCGTGTGGAAAGACGTGTGGCCGAGCGACGAACCACCTGCTGCTGCGCGCGTGGGCGTACTGCGAAGCGATTTCGCCGAGCCGCTGTACGCCGTGGCGCGTGACGCGTCGTTCGCGCAGAAGAACCGGGACGGCAAGCCGATCAGTCAGTGGGCGACGATGCCCGACATCATGCTCGCGAAGACAGCGCAAGTGCAGGCGCTTCGACGTGCGTTCCCGAACGACCTTTCAGGTTTGTACGCGACGGAAGAGATGATGCAAGCAGACGAACCCAACGCGGACGCCAGCACGCCGAGCCGTGAGGACCGCCGAGCCACGAACGTCGCGCCGGAACCCTCTCAGGACGAAGCGGCATTGCAAGCGTGGGCGAAGAAGCTCACGCAAGTCCGTGGTCGCCTGCGTGACTTGAACCTCGACGAGCAAGCCGTCGCGGTCCTCGGGAAGCACAAGTGGCGCGCCAACGTGGACGCCGCGTGGGCTTGCTACGACGAACTCGACGCGCTCGGGAAGGCCGCGCAACCGAAGCAGGAAGCGCCGACGGACGTGCCGAGCGTGCAGCTCATCACCGCGAAGCAACTCGGCGCGTTGCACGGGCACTTCAAACGCGTGGGCCTCACCACCAGCGAAGACAGGTACGCCTTCGCAGCCTACATGCTCAACCTGCCTGCCGCCAAAGGCACGAACGAACTCCTCGAGGACGAAGCGAGGTCGCTGCTCGACATGCTCGCCGACCTCGACACGGACGCCCTCACGCGGACGATCGCCGAGTGGCGGCACGCCACCCGAGAGCAGCCATCGCACGCGTGACGTGCAAAACGCGGGGCATCCCAAGGTGCCCCGCGCTTCACCATCCTCGTCTTCCTCTTGCACTCGAGGTCCCCGTGATCACAACACACCCACCGCGTTCCCCGCGTGAGCAGCGCACCAACGACACCCCCACCACTTCTTACGAGGCGCTCAACGCGTCAAGCACGGGAAGGACAGCGTCATGAAACTCGGGCAGGAAACCATCATTCCCAACTGGGCGCTGGACGCGATCGAAGACCTCACGAACGCCGCGGACATCAAGGTGCTGATGTTCCTCGCGCGGCACGGTCGCTACCGCGTCAGCGAGTACAGCACCAAGCAACTCGCCATTGCCCTCGAGCTCGACGTGCGCACCGTGCAAGCCACGACCGCTCGCTTGCATGCCGCTGGCCTCATCCTCTCGGCGAGCGGTGTGCATTGCGTCTACAAGGCGCCCGCAAGGCTTACGCAAGCCCCTTGCAAATCTACTCGTGTCGACAACGAGAAAAACACGTCCCGGACGGCAGATTCATCAGTTCCGAAGAAAGGAATGGATGAACTGATGAAAGAAGGAACACAAGAACGACATGCCGAGCCGCCCACGATCCACGTGCCGAACGAGTTGGGCGCGACAAGCGCGCCCGTCGATTCAGAACTTCAAGAGGCGTTCGAGGACGACCCGATGCTCGACGTCATGCTCGCCGAAGCGCACGGCGTGCCTTGGGAATCAACCGCCTCTGCCATCACGGACACGCCCACCCTCCCCGAAGGCAACGCGTCGAGTCAGCCCACCGAAGGCGGTAAGGTTCCGCGCCGCCGCGCCGCGCCTGTGGGCAAGGCTGTGGAGAGCAATTCCACGCCTTTCCAGCGGATGTTCAGCGCCCTCGCCCTCGGATGCGCCTTGAAGGAAGCCGACTTGACGGCCTTGGTTCGCGGTCGCATCGGCAAGGCCGCGCGCAGCCTCCTCGAAGCGAAGTACACCGCCGAGGACATCCCGTCGATCGTCGCGTGGATTCGCACGAACGAAACGTGGCGCACCGCCAAGCTCAGCGCGCAAGTCATCGAGGAGTGCGCGCCGTCCTGGAAGGCGGCCGTTCCGGGAAACGTCCCCCTCACCGCCAAAGCGACCGGTGACACGACCGCAACGAGCGACGCGCGTCGCCGTTACGAGGAGCGTTACGCATGACGCACGACACGGAACACCTCACCTTGCGCGCGTTGACGAGCACCGAAACGACGGCGCGTGCCAAGCGCGTCACCGCGCACAACCCCACCTTGCCCGCGTGCCCCACGTGCAACGCGCCCGCCTTCGTCGGGTACGCGTACACCCCATGGAGTGACATCGCGCACGACTGCAACTGCGTCGCGGATCGTGAAGGCGCGTACCTCGTGGGATTGCGACGCGCGTGGCAAGCTCGCACGGCCCTGCCCGCGTACCTCGCGACCCTCCCAGAGCGCTACCGAGCGTACACCCTGCCGGGCTTACGCACGACCTTCGAGAACACGCAGGCGCGCGCTGCTTGCGAAGGACTCGACCGCGCGAACGTGTACTTGTACGGCCCAGCCGGGACGGGCAAAACGTACCTCGCCGTCGCGACGGGCCGCGCGTACGCCGAGCAAGGTCGTAGCGTGCGCTTCTGGAGCTTGAACCTCCTGATCGGCGCGTACCGTGACGCCATCGCGAACCGCACGCGCGCACCGGAGCTCGCCTCGGTGGATGTCCTCGTGCTCGACGACTGCGGGAAGTTGAAGCCGTCGGAGTACGTGTACGAGCAGGTGTACAACCTCCTCGAGGCGCGTTGGGCGGACGCGAAAACGACGATGTTCACGGCGCAGCACAACCCTGGGAAGGTCGCGTTGACGCTCACGCCCGCCGGGAATGAAGACGCCGCGGGCGCCCTCGCATCGCGCATGGGCAGCGGGTACGTCTTCGAGATCGCCGGGGATGACGAGCGGTGCAAGAGCGGAGGCGCGTCGTGAACGGCACGCCGAAGGTGTACGCCGACTTCTTCCTCGTCGCGTGGGATGCGAGCGGGAAGCTCTTCGGGTGCGCCCCTGAGCTTGGCGAGCGCGCCGCGTCCTTCAAGTCGATTCACGAACGCGCGGGCCGCACGGTCACGCGGCATGACGTCCACGAGCTGGCCGAACTCCTCAAGTCACGCACTTCGAATCGCGTCGACGACCAGGTGGTCGCTGAGGTGTTCGCGGAGCTCGAGGTGCTGCACGGCAACACCGAAGGACCCCTCCAAGCGCGCGAGCAAGGAAATCTCTTCGACTTCCCCGCGGAAGGTGCCTCGTGAGACTCACCTTTCAGCAAATGCAGCACTTGCCGCGCGAGCAACGCGAAGTGCTCCTCGCCATGCGTGACCGCGACGAGATCACGCCCGGTTGGTTTCACGCCCGCCTTGGCTGGACGCGACAGTCGTTCCTCACGGTCGTCGCGCACATGACCACCCTCGGGTACTTGGAGCGTGACGCGCTGAACGACACGTTACGCGTGAACACCCGCGCTGTCATCAGCGCCCGATACGACGTCACCCTCACGCGCCAGCAGGGAGCCTTGTCATGACGGCACACCCCCGAGCTGCCACGGAAAGTCGTGTGACCTGCCCGCACTGCGACACGCCCCTCATCGTCGCCAAGACGCACGAAGACGGCGCGACCGCGAAGTGCGGGAACTGCCGCCTTCTCGTGACCGTCCGTCGTGATCCGGATCGACTCGAACCCGCCAAGCAGGAGGCCAAGTGACCAGCCCGCACACCATCGACGCCCTCACCACCGCCGAAACGAATCAACTCCAGGACCTCGAGGGGCGAATCCAGCAAGGCTGGCAAAGCTTCCTCGACGTCGGCGAGGCCCTGCTGACCATCCGTGATCAACGCTTGTACCGCGCGACGCACGCGAACTTCGAAGCGTACTGCGAGGAACGCTGGGGTTGGTCCGCTCGACATGCGAATCGCCTTATCGGTGCGTTCGAAGTGCAGCGGCAAGTGGGACCACATGGTCTCACTTTGCGAAACGAAGCGACCGCCCGACCCCTCTCGGCCTCCCCGCCGAAGAGGTGTCCCTCGTCGCGCAAGCCATCAAAGCCGTGACGGGCAGCGACAAACCCTCCACCAGCCAAGTCAAAGCGTTCGCCGAGACTGTCCGCGACTTTCACAACACCGGAGTCGTCGAACACCCCGACACGGGCGAACACGTCCCCTGGACGGAGCTGCCCGACGCCGCGCGACTCGCCGTGCTGCGCGAGAACGTCACGAACAACGCGTACGAACGCCTGCAACGCCAGAAGAACCACATCGAAGACAGCAAAGCCCACGCGGCCCGCCCGAACGTCGTCGACTGGCTCGACGACTACGGCACGAACAACCTCACGCCCGATCAGCAGATCGTCATCACCCGCGCGAGGTACGGGTACACCGCGAAGCTCATCGACGAGACAAGCGGCGAGGTGCTCGCCGAAGCGGAAGGCGCCTACTTCAAGAAGGCGCTCCTCGGCCTGATCGACCTGCTGGGCACCACGAAAGGGGAGACCATGTGACCTCGAACTCGCCGATCACGCTGGGCACCTCAACTGGATGACACACTTCGTTGATGGCACCATCGTTCGCACATTCTTGCGCGGTTGGTGCCCGAGGTAGACAGCAACACGAAGCGCTTGGACGTTCTCGGGGCGGCTTCAGCACCATGATTCATCAGCGCGCTGAAAGCCACGGCAAACCCTTCGCATTTGTCCTGAGCGGCGGAGAGCGCCATGAGGCAACGTTTTTCGACGCTCTCTAACCGTCGAAGGCGAATCGGACGTTTGACAGTGCGCACGACAAGTTTTTCATGCAGTGGGAAGTGACGGCGAGCACGACGCTGCCCATAAGGGTTCTACGGTTGCTTCGGGTGAATCGCCCGAACAAGTTGCAATGTTGCACGTACGGGAACGTGAACTGCTTGCAACGCGCCGACCACATCCCTTGCTGCACGAAGACTCACGATGTGGCGAGCGTTGCGCGGATCAATTGAGAACGTTGCGCACGCCATGACGCTCACCGCGCCCCATTATTGAACTTCGAAAAGAACAGCAGCGTACGAAAGTGCGCCGCTGTTCTTTCACGCTCATGAGAAGGCCGTCAAGGCACGGTTACATCTGACGTCGACGTGAACGACCACGCGACCTGGTCGGCAAAGATGTCATCGTTGGACACGAAGTCCCGTGCATAGATGCCTGCTTTGTACGTGCCGGAAGTGAGGGTGGCGAAGGTGACCGTCACGTCGAACGCTCCGCCGTTGATTCCAGCGGTTGTACTGCTTACGAACGGCGTGGGTACTTTGTAGAGCTCACCTTGCACGGATTTCGCACGAACGTCCGCCGTGCCTTGCAAGCGTGCGCTCGTGCCGTTCAGCGTCAGCGAGGGATTAGTGATAAACGAAAGCGTCTTTGTAACGTCCACGGTGAAAGTCTTGGTGTACACCGTGCCTCCGATGGTTGCGGTCGCCGTGTACTGACCGGAGACAACCGTGTTGCTCAGCCCGCCCAGGACGTTTCCCGCAGAGATGCTCGAGAATAGACGCATCGTCAGGGGCTGACCGCCGTTGAATTCAGCGGGTCCTTGCACGGTGACATCCGTATCCTGCGGCACGCCTTGCCCCGCTGGGTCTTGGAAGCGTGTCCGACCAGCGTAGAGCACGCGGCCCGGCGTGGTGTCATCAACGAAGGTGCCGCCGATGACGTCCAGCCCGTACGTGGTGACGTTGATGGTGGCGATTTTGCCTTCGCTGGTGGCAGTGATGGTGGCGGGCGCACGGGAGACGCTGAGGTGACGGGCGGTGATTTGCCCGTCGCTGTTCACGCTGATGAGGTTAGGATTGCTTGACGTCCACGTGACGGTCCGCCCCGACAGGGTGTTTCCGGCACTATCCCGAAGCAGGGCGGTGAGGTTAGCACTCTTGCCGACTTCGAGGTTGGTCGTTCCGCCGACGGTCACAGTGGCAACGCTCGGTGGAACGGCATTGGAGTTGCACGCGGCGAGCAGGCCGCCGAGGACGAGGAAGAGTGCCGGGGCAAGTTTCCAATGCATACAATCCTCCAATACAAGCTTGAGCTGCAGTGAGGTTACTATAAGCAGCGGGCGGAGTACCATAGCAGTCATCGCCGGCTTTGTCGAGGCAGCGTTTAAAGTTGCCTTTTGGGGTGAACAACGGGAGCAGGTCCACTCCTTAATCCCTAACAAGCGCTGTGAAATTAGAAGGCATGCGTACGGTCCACTTACAGCTCAGTGGCTCTAAGCGTTAAAGCCAGTTCAGCAAATACGTTTGAGGTACGCCCCTGGTTTTTTGCCAGCGGGCAAGAGGGCGAGTTGCGACGAGCATCCTCGATCTCGAACTCGTCGTGAAGCGGTCCGAAGCAACGAAGGGCTTCGTTCTGCTGCCTCAACGGCCGGGTTGCAAAGCGCTCCTTTGCGTGGTGCATGGCTATCGTGGTGCCGACGGCTGAGGCGCGATCTCGAACGTCTGCAAGTGACCCTGATCGGAATGCAGTTCTTCGCCTTCGGTCTTCTGCTCGCAGCAAAACCACCCCTCGCCGCTTGAGGTTCTTCAAGTCCTTGGCCACGAAGTTCCCCTGTGCGTTCCACACAGAGGAATTCCTCGGCGTGTACACCACCCTCGAACGCGTCCGCGCCGCCGCCATCACCTTCGCCGATCGAGACGGCTTCGGCGACAAGATCACCATCGGAACCAACGAGCACACCGACGACTTCTACGTCGTCACGCCCGGCGGCCCCCAAGAGCAGAAACCTTGGAAGTACATCAGTGGTAGCGGCGCCCATCACTTCCGAGCGGTTCGCGTCGAAGTAGACGCGCCACCCAACAGTTAGTAGAGAGGAGCCCAATGGAAGGCCGAGCAACACTCGCTGAGCTGGACAGGCAAGCAAACGACAATACAGCCGACTTCGAGCGGCTCCTCATCGCTCACGGTTAAGTGACGCCTGCCCCACGTCACGAAATCGGACTCATCATTGAGGCGCAAGACGAACGTGATCACCACGAATTGCTCGACGTGCTGTGGCGGATTCGTTGCCCCGCCCTATTGCGGACATCGGCGACGCTTTGAATGCTGTCCAGGTAAGTCATCGCAAGACATATTAAGATATGATTAAATCTTATTAAGAGGGATGTTTGATGAACGCGGAAAAGCTCGCTCAGCAACTCGTCGAAGCCCAGGCGAAACGAGATCGACGATTGGTCAAGTTGGCGGCTCACTTCGACCTCCCACACCCAAATAGTCTGCGCATCGAACAGCAAATTCAGCAGGATTACATCCATGAAGTGCGTGTCCTTCGACGGGCAGGCAAAGTGGGCAAGTCGTACGCTCCAACCAATGTGTTGCAGTAAAATCCAGCCCTTTGTCTGAACCGAAAGCGTCCCTCTTCCACCTTCGGGTGGAAGAGGGACGCTGCACTTGCACTTCCGTTTTTCGTCGTCACTGTAGTAGTAACATAAGGTCACTCCCGGTGACACGCCAACGCTCCCCTCACGTTGCACCCCGCGCGCCCTCGACCGAGGCCGACGTGCAAACCCGCTGCGTGCAACTTCTCAAGCTCAAAGGCTGGTTCGTCCTCGAAATGGACCGCGCACGAAAAGGCAACCGGAAAGGCGCCTTCCACGTCGGCTTCGTCGACATACTCGCCATCAAAGGCACCCACACCCTCTTCATCGAGTTCAAGTTACCCACCGGCAACGTCCGCCCCGAACAACACGCCCTCCACGCCACTCTCGCTCGTCAGCACGGCATCACCGTGCACGTCATCCGCGACGAAACAGAACTCCTCCCTCACCTCAAGGAGCCGCCACGATGACCACCCCCCACCGCAAGCCACCCCCGTACCCCAACCGAGCCCGCGCACGCGCCCTCATCCCCCTCCAAGTGCGCGGGCACGCCGTCCACTCCATCGCCTTCGCATTGAAGGTCGGCCTGCTCACGCCCGACGAGTGGGCCGCCATCCTCGACGAAGAAAAAGAAACCTGGGAACGCGAAACCGGCCTCGCCTCCCTTAACGCGTACACCATCGAAGAACGCCGCAGCAACGCCATCGCCCAACGCGCAAGGGAAAAGGCCGCGCACGCGTGACCGCTCCCAACGCCCCACTGATCGACGCGTTCAGGAGACGCTACCTCGCTCTCCTGGGCGACACCCTCACCTCCAAAGAAATCGAGCGGCTCCTCCTGCACGTCTTCCTCCTCAGCAGCGACGACCTGATCATCGCATGCGCTCGCACCCTCACCGAGCAGCAACCCCGCAAGAAACAACGATCATGACAAACACCAAATGAATCACCGGCATACCAAACGAGAACACCACATGCTTATTCGTAGCCTTGCCTACCGTCACTGAACGCTCTCCCGCCCGAGCATCCCGTACGCTACGTTTACCTTCAGTAAGCACGTGGATCGCGCTCTGCAGGCTCACCGAAGGCAGGAGGGAAACCATGCGAACTGGAATCAAGGCCGCTGCTCCAACCGGACTGCTCGTCCTCACCCTCACGCTCGCCGCCTGCAACACCGGGCCGACCACCCCCACGCCAAGCAGCATCGACCTGACCGGCACGCCCGCCAGCAACAAGGCGAAAGTCAACGGCACGTACGACCTCGACGCGACCGTGAAGGGGACGGATGGAACCACGATTCCCAGCGCGACCGTCACCTGGACGTCCAGTGACACCAACGTCGCGACCGTCGACGCGAACGGCGTCGTGACCATCAAGAAGCTCGGCGACACGTCTGTCACCATCACCGCATCAACAGGAAGCGTCACGCGCAGCGTCCAACTCGACACGTACGGCCTCGACCTCGCCGTCGGCACGTACAATCTCGCGGTCACGGATACTCCCACGATTTTCGGCACGATTTTCGCGAAAGTACGCCGCCCTGACGGCACGGCGCCCACCCCTGCCGCCGCCGTCACCCTCACTGGCCCGACCGGTTGGAATAACAACCAAACCGTGACGCTCAACGTCCCCGCGATCAACCTCCCGAACAAGACGTTCACCGCCGCGACGTACGCGTCCCCAGCGGTCGCGGGCACCTACCGAGCGACGACCACGATCAACGGGGAAGTGTACGAGGACACCGCCGTCCTCGACGTCGCGCAAGTGCTGCCCACGCCGACGAACGTGACGGTCACGGCTGCCAGTACGACGTCGGTCAGTGCGACGTGGAACGCCGTGCCGGGCGCCACCACGTACTACCTGCAGGTGTACGACTGCACAGGCAACCTCAACAGCCGCCTCGCGTGTACCCTCCTCACGTCCGTCAACGTCGGTGGTGCAACGCAAGGCACCCTCAACAACTTGACGCTCACCGCTGGCGCTGGGAAAACGTACACCGTCGGCGTTCGCGCTCACACCGTGAACCCGGAGGCAGTCGACGTTTCCATGCCGACCACGTACCTCGTGTCGTTCGCCGGGAAAGACTTCCAACTGCCGTAACCCCGCTCGCCTTTCATTTCACGCCCTCCCCTCTACGGGGAGGGCGTGCGCCTTACAACCCTCCCCCCACGCGCCACCCTGGGTGCATGACGCGCACGGCGCAGAAGGCGACGTCCAAGGGACGCGCCACCCCACGATCCAAACTCACCGCGCAAGACCGCGAAGAGAAATTCGCGCTCGCCTACCACGCCAAGCCCGACGCGACACGCGCCGCCATCACCGCCGGGTACAAAGAAACGAGCGCTTCCTCGCAAGGGTCACGCTTGTTGAAAAAACGCAAGGTGCAAGACCGCCTTCGTGAACTCGCCACGCAAGCCGAACAAGCTGGAGTCGCCACGGCGCACGAACGCCAACGCTTCTGGACGTCCGTCATGCGCGGCGAAGTGCTAGACCACGACCTCTTCTTCGGAGAGGTGAAGCCACGCCCGGCCAGCTTGAAGGATCGCCTCAAGGCCGCCGAGCTGCTCGGCAAAGCGCACGGGGACTTCATCGACCGCATCGAACACAGCGGTGAGCTTGACGTGATCAGCATCGAGATCCTCCCGCCCATCGGTCATGACGGCGAGTGACCTCACCCGCGTCCGCAGCGGGAAGTTGCAGGTTGCCATGCACTGCGGACAATGGCGCGCGTGGACCAGTGAAGCCCGGCACGTCCTCGTCCTCGCGGGTACGCTACACGAATCGCGCCGTCATCTGCGCTTGCAACCTCGCCTGCCACGATTCCGTCCCGAAGTTCGTCTGCCCGTGGCACACCCTGCACAAGGCGATCAAGTTCATCGGGTTGTTGTTGTACTTGTCGTAGTCGATGTGGTGAACGTGCAGCGTGCCCGCCTCGGCTTGCGTTCGACCGCACGCCTGGCAGGCGTGCCCGTCCCGCTTCCGGATCGCCGTGCGCAACGCTGGGCTGAACGCCTTCGGGTCATCCGTGTAGAACCCCTTGCGGCCTCGCGCGTGCTTGACGCACTCCGAGCAGTAGACGCGATTGTTCCGCCGCTCGATGAGGCTCACTGGCTTCGAAATCATCGTGCCGCACCCGCCGGAGCACGCTACGGTGATCGTGTTGTAGTGCCCGTTCGCCGCGCCACGACGCCGACCCTGCGCGCTACTCCAAGCGCCTTCGCATTCCTTCCCGCAGAAGTGATGCTTCACGCGCTCTCGACGCCACTTCTCCCGTACCATCGTCTTCCCGCACTGCTCGCACTTCACCTCGGCGTGCTTGTTCGGCTGCAACCTCGACCAGTGACCGTAGATGTACTTCCGAGGTCGACCGCGATCGTCGAAAGGAACAAATTCCTGACCGCACCCACAACCACACGGAACAAGGTTTTTTGCCGTCACACACGCATTCTACCAATTTTCAGCAAGACGTGTGTTGCCCCGTCTTGGCATGTTGAAGGAGGTGATTGAAAATGTCTTCCGACTTAACCAACGTCAGAGCTGGCAAACTCCAAGTTTCCATGCACAACGGACAATGGCGGGCCTGGCAGAGCGAAGCACGCCATGTGCTCGTCCTCGCAGGAACCCAAAGTGGGAAGACAAGTTAGCTGGGGACCCCTGTGGTTGTACCGGGAGATTCAACGACGCGGCTCGGGTGATTACCTCGTCGTCGCCCCATCCTTCCCGCTCTTGGAACTGAAGCTCCGACCGGAGTTCATGCGTCTCTTCGACCGGCAACTCCGCCTCGGCAGTTACACCGGCAGCCCCACCAAGAAGTTCACCTTCTCGGAAGCAGGCAGCAAGCGCACGTTCGGCGACCGACACGACCCCAACACGCCCACGCAAGTCTTCTTCGGGCACGCCCAAGACGCCGACAGCCTCGAGTCCGCCACCGTCAAAGCCGCGTGGCTCGACGAAGCCGGCCAGAAGAAGTTCAAGAAAGCAAGCCACGACGCGATCATGCGTCGCCTCGCCATCCACCGAGGACGCGTCCTGTACACGACGACGCCGTACTACATCGGCTGGCTGAAGAAGGAATTGCACGATCGTGCGGACGGCACGCACATCGACGTGATCAACTTTCGCTCGGTGGATAACCCCGCGTTCTCCCGCGAGGAGTACGAGGAGCGTCGCGCGACCATGCCCGCGTGGAAGTTCACGATGTTCTACGACGGCATGTTCACGAGGCCCGCCGGGCTGATCTACGACGCGTACGACCCCGACACGCACGTCGTCGAGTCCTTCCCCATCCCAGAGAACTGGCCGTGCTACCTCGGCCTCGACTTCGGCGGCGTCAACACGGCCGCCGTAAAGATCGCGCACGACCAGGACGCCGACGTGTACTACGTGTACGAGGAGTACCACGCCGGTCGCCTCACCGCCGCCGGGCACGTCAACGCCCTCACAGCAGGTGAGCCACGCCCGTTCACGGCGTACGGTGGTGCGCCCAGCGAGCAGAACTGGCGAGACGAATTCACGCAGGCGAGCCTCACCGTCCACCAACCACCCGTCTCCGAGGTGGAAGTCGGGATCGACCGCGTGTACGCCCTCCTCAAGACGAACCGCCTCCGCTTCTTCAACACCCTCGAAGGACTCGTCGGCAACGACGAACACGCCGGAGACATGGAATCCTACGCGCGCGTCCTCAACGACGAAGGCGAACCCACCGAAGCGATCGACGAGAAGAGCACCTGGCACCGCCTCAACGCCCTACGGTACATCTGCACGCACCTCGCCGAACCACCCGTCGAAGACGAGCCACCGTACTCGTACAGTTAAGCGTTCGGAGGGTAAGGCGCAGCTGGTTCGTGCCTCACCTCCGAACGTCAACCCCTCATCGAAGCTGATAGAGACGTGCCCGTCATCAAGGAAGGCGGAAGAAGACTCCGTTCTGCGATACCTTCAGCTGCGGTGGCGTCGCCGGATTGGCTTCCCTGGTATTCACGTTCACCGCCCGAATCAGTACAGCGTACGTATGCGTCGGGTTAAGAGATAATCCCGTGAAGTTCGCACTCGTCCCGGTGGGCAAAGTTGCTAGCACAGTCGTCGTACACATGGCCGGTGTAGGATTCACCGTCGTGCCGCAATCAACAATGAATGGGATGTACATCGCAGCCCCCACTGCAGGGGACCACGTAACAGTGACATCACTCGCTGTAACATTCGTCACTTGCACATTCGTGACAGGAGGAAGCAGTGACGAAGCGTCCAACGTCGCGCTTGCCGTGTAGGTCTGGCCTGCAATCGTCGTGCTCGCGTTGTAAATGCCAGGCGTGGCAGGATTGGTATTCAAGCCGATCGCGGACTGAGCGGTGCCTCTGTTGATCGTCAATCCAGTATCCGGAACGCCTCCATTCCAATCTCCAGGTCCCGTGATGTCCAACCCGGACCCCGCGGGAGGGAAGCTGCCATCAGGAAGGCGAAGCTTGACGAAGTGCGCGAAGGTGTTGCTCATCCCCAGCGCGGAACGGTTGAACGTGCCCACGGCGAACTCGAGGCCGTACGTCGTGACGTTGAATTGATTGCTGGTTTTGCCATCGACGCTCGCCGTGATCGTGACAGGTGTGTTATCAGAAGTCAGCCGATTCGCGGTGACGTTGCCATTCGCGTCGACAGTCACGACATCGGGATTGCTCGACGTGAAGGAGAAGGTTTTCCCGGTCAGGACGTTTCCTGAAGCGTCCTTCGCGACGGCCGTGAGTTGCGAAGGCTCGTTGATCTTCAAATTGTTCGTACCGGACAACGTCACACTGGCTACCGCGGGTGGAGTGGGCGCCGTAGTGCACGCGGAAAGTGCGACCGTCAAAACAACCAATCCGACCGGGGCCATAAGGGACCTTGCTCCTATGTACATGCCGTTCCTCCTACCTTTCAAAGCAGGAAATACCAAGGCACCTGCCGCGTTGAAGGTACGGGTAGTGTAAAACGTGCGACTCGAAGTGGAACACGGTCAGAACATGGCCTAATCGTACCTTTGGCTACAAAGCACGCCACAAAGCCTCTCGTCGACTTCGCGCCGTCCGCATGATGCTCGCACCTTGCGCGCGTTGCCAAATCTGATCGTCAACCCCTCCCGCTTCACTTGACGCTACGAGCATGACGGCGCCTTTCACGCCCGCCCCCGCGCGAGCGATCAACCCCACCCTCGCGCGCCTCGCCAAGCGCGCTCAAGACCACTCCGACACCCTCTCCAAGCACGCCACCCTCACCCTCACCGCCAAGCTCTACCATGGCGACCACTGGGCGAACGGGGCCGGCTGGGCAGGCCCCATGCCCGCCCCCACCGAGAAGGGCGCGTCCGTTCTCCTCGCGGAGATTCAACGTGTGTTCGTGTCTCGTAACCTCATCCGGGACGTCATCAACCGACACCAAGCAGCGGTGGCCGGACGTGAACCCATCTTCAACGTCGTGCCTGTCAACCCACCCGCGCAAGGCGATGACCTCCCCGAGCAGGACGCGGCGCGCATCACGGAATTCCAAGCGGCCCTCATCGCCTGGGGGATGAACGTGACGCTTGGACAGCCGTGCAAGACTGCCTGCGCACCGCCCTGTGGGCCGGGAAGGGCACCGTCCGCTTGTACATCCCCAAGTCGAGCCTCACCGAGGACGCCAACGGCCGCACCATCCTCCCCAGCGGGCTCCTCGCGGACGTCATCAAGCGCATTCGCGTGCACGCCCCCGCGCACGACCAAGCGGGCGTGCTCACCGACGATGACGGCGAGGTGGAAGGCGCGTACTACACCCGCGCGACCAACGACGGGCAGACCCGCTTGGAGTTGCAGCTCCTCGAGCGCGGCAAGGTCCTCGTGTACCCTGACGTCGCCACGAATGGGGACGCCCTCGGCGGCGTGAACACCTTCCCCGTCCCGGATCTCCTCGTGTACGAAGTGACGCTCGACCCGCTCATCAGCGAGAGCGTCATCAGCTTGCAGAAGCTCGCGAACAAAGCCCTCACCATGCTCTCCCGTAACGTCGACCTCGGCGGGTTCGTGGAGCGCACGCTTCTCAACGCGCAACTGCCCGGCACGATGATTGCGGACGAGACCGCGCCTGGAAAGCAACGCTTCGTGCCCGACCCGATCAACCTCGGCGCGGGCGTCGTTAATGCCTTCCAAGGCGTGCCCATCCGAGACGAGAAGAACCGAATCACCGGGTACGCCACGCCGAACGTCATCTACAAGGACCCCGTTGCCGTCGCGACGTTCAAGGACACCCTCGAAGCCGCTCGGGAAGCGATCTTCGACGAGACGAAGCAACTCCACGTCCTCACGACGGCCGACGGCAGCGTGAACGGCGTGTCCCGCCAGCAATCCGTGAATGACTTCGTCATGAGCCTCGAACCCACCCGGATCGCCCTCGAGCGCCTTCTACGCTGGCTGCTCTCGACGGTCCTGCGTCTCGCGCTCTTCTTCGCGAATCGTGCGGGGGAGTTCGACGCATACCGTGTGCGCGCCCAAGCTCGTCTGGCCGCCGTGCAACCCACGCCGAGCGAAGTCGAAGTCGTCATGAAACTCCGCGACGCCGGACTGATCAGCGAGGAAACGGCGATGGGACGCTCAGGCGTCGAAGACGTCGACGCGGAACGCGTCGCGCGTGACGCTGAGAAAGCCACGATCTCCCCAGTGTTCAAGTTCGCTGTGGCGGGCCTCCCGATGTTCGCCGTGATGGAAGTCCTCTCCAAACTGCCAGGCTTCGAGTGGGTGACGCCGGAGATGATCGAAGCGCAACGCGTGGTGGACCAGGCGGGGTACGAACCGCCCGTGATGGAAGGGGACGAAGGCGAGGTCGTGAATGACGATCTCGAATCGTAAACTTCTCGAGCTGCTGTGCGCATCCTCCACCCGTGAATCTCGTCGTCTCAACGTCGCGCAGCGTGCCGTCGCTCGGCAGTACCAGCAAGCCGCCTTCGATCGTGTCGCCGAGGAGTTGAGGAAAGCACTCGCCGAACCGAACGCGTGCAAACGGCAGACGCGCCTCAAGACCCTGATGCGCCTGTTCGATCAAGCGGTGCGTGACTCGGTGCGCCACCCGCCGTGATGCGCCGCCTCATCCGAGAGGGCGTCAAGGACCGCGTGCTGAACGTCGACGAGCTCCTGAAGCTCAGCGATCCCGGCCTGGCGTTCAACGACCCGACCGACCTCGCGACGAAGGCCGTGTCGAAGTCCCGGTCGCGCATGAACGACTACTGGCAAGGGGAGCAGAAGCGATTCCGGGATGACGTCGCCAAGACCACGCGCGACATCCTGCGTCGCGGCCTCGACGAAGACCAAGCCGTGCGGCTGCTGATGGAACGCACGAACGTCAGCCGATCCCGCGCGACGTTGATCTGCCAGGACCAGATGCTCACCAGCTTCGCCGAAGCCGACCGGCAACGACAACTCGACCTCGGCGTCACGGAGTACTTGTGGCGCACCAGGGGAGACAACCGCGCGCGCCGTCAACACACCGCCCTCAACGGGAAGCGTCGAGCGTGGTCCGACCGCGTCCTCTACCCTGGCAGTGAGATCCGCTGCAGGTGCCGTACATTTCGCTGGACAAGGCAAGGTCAAGTTGCCGTTGACTTTCGGCGAGTGCCTACGGGGTCAAGACTTGGTCCTGAACGATGAGCGCCGCTCGGCTGCCACTGACGTTCGTGCGTTCCATCAGCAGCGGGACCGCTTGGACTTCATCGAGGCCGAACTGCCCGCAGAGTAAGGAGAGCCTCCCCTTGCACGCCCAGCTCGGGCGTGTTTTTCTTCGGCACCCCTCCCGCGTCGGAGGAGCGTTGAGGCAGGAGGCCCCCCATGCGACGCATCCCCCTCATCGTCATCCTCGCTCTCTCCCTCAGTGCTTGCACGCAGTTCAAACCACCGCAGTACGTCGACGCGCCCAGCGTCTCCCACCTTTCGCACACATTCACCTGGGTGCTCGAGGAGCGGTGAGCAGCGTGCTTCTCTCCCTACTCACCACGACCCTTCTCGCGGCACCTGTGCAGTACTGCGCCGTCGATGGCCTCATCGACTACCAGCTGGGGCTCACGCGGCTCGTCTCCATCCGCCTCGACCCGGCGTGCCTGCCGGGCGGAATCGCTCGGGTGCAAGCCGTGAGCGCGAGTCGTTCAAGGTGCTTTCCGAAGCGGGGTGCTTGGACGCTCACCACGCTCAATCCCTTTCGAGGTGAGTGGCTCTCGCCGTTCTGGAAGCTCGAGTACTGGGATGGTTCGGCGTGGGTGCCTGCGAGGGTGCGGTAGTGCGCCTTCGCGTTGAGATCAAAGGCAGCATCGGCGCACTGCGGTTGTTCCTGGCGACACTGCACCTCACCGTGGCGATCACGAGTGTCCTCAGGCCGCACATGACCGAGGTGATCGTCGGGTACAAGCGGTTTCACGAGATCGCCCCGACCCCGTACTGGGGAGGGACGGCCTTCTTGATCGCCCTCGGGCTGCTGGCGTTACCACGTGGAAGCCTCGCGTTGATCGCCTGGCAATTCCTGTCCGCATCGTTCTTCTTGTTGTTCGGCGTGCTCGTCACAGGACAGGTCGGGCTGAACTGGGGGACGGGCGTGTACGGCACGTTGAGCTTTCTGTCGTTCGTGGTGATGTACGTGACGGCCATCGTGTGGTTCGAACGGCAAGCGTGGCATCGCCGGTTGGCTGAGGGGTTACGTCCAAGGGGTGAGCATGCCGACGAGTGACCCGCAGGGCACGTCGGCGGTTTTGAACGTCTTCCTGGCGGCGGGTGGCGGCACGATTCTGACGTTGGCGGGTGCGTTCCTGACGGGTCTCCTGCGCGGCACGGTCCCGCAAGAGAAGGAACTTCGGGATGGCATGGCCACCGAAGTGAAGGAGTTGCGGGTGGAAGTGCGAACGCTCCGCTCGGAAGTGTCGCAGATGTCAGGTCGCATCGAGCAGTTGATACGACTTGGCGCGCGCTTGTACCGGCAGCGGGAGGAAGCGCGTCTTCGCGTGAACTTACTCGAGCAGAAGTACGGCGAGCCGATCACAGCGTGGCCGCCTGATCCGGAGGAGGAACCATGAAATTGCAATTGAGCACGGCGGAGCGTAAGGGCCTCATGGCGGCGATCGCGGTGAGACCACCAAGTACCACGGCTGGGTTGGAGAGTACCTTCGGTCGCTTCCGATACCGGGATTTACCGGGCGGGCAGATCGAGATCACGGATCAAGCGTGGGTGACGCGGAACATCGTCGAGGTGGATGTCGCGCGGGAGCTGCCAGGCTGGCCGGTGAACTCCACGACGGGCAGACCGCAGGGGAAGTTGTACGTGCATCGCTTGATCAAGTTGCCGTTGCTGCTCGCGTGGCGGCACGTTCGCCTCAACGGCTTCGACGACGAGTTGCGCACGTACGACGGGCTGTGGGTGCCGCGGCACATCCTGCATGACCGTCGTAACCCGTTGAGCGTGCACAGTTGGGGCGCTGCGATCGACCTGGACGCACGGTGGAACGGGTACGGCGTGAAGCCGGTGATCAGTCAGAACGTCGTGCGGATCTTCGAGATGTTCGGCTTCGCGTGGGGTGGTCGTTGGCATGGGAACCCCCCTGCGGCGTATTACAGCGCTGCGGATGGCATGCACGTGGAATTTTGCGATCTCGCGCCGTACTTGAAGCCTCGAGTGTGGCAGGACTCGGCGATCAGGGGGGGCGTATGAAGCGACGGTTGGTGTTCGTGTCGATGTTCATCTTGGGCTTGCTCGGCGTGGCGTTCGCTCAGGACGTGACGGGCATCCCGTCGCTGGATCCGTCGAAGCTGGGTGCGGACGTGTTCGCGCTCGGTGGCGCCGTGCTGTTCTCGGTCCAGTTCATCAAACGGCAGTTCGAGCGGCGAGGCACGCCGCTCGCGCCTGCGGTGACGCTCGCGTTGACGTTCGGGCTGGCGGAGGTGATCTCGGCGGGCTTGTTCTACGCGCGGTTCGGCGCGAAGTTCGGGGAGCTCCCACCGCCGTGGTCGTGGGTGGTGTTCGGCGGGTTGGCGGCCGCGGTCGCGGCGGGTTTCCGGGATTTCGTGGTGGCGCTCGTGGAACGGCGTGCGCTCGCGTCGACGCTCATCGTGTCGCCTGGTGCGCTTGACATGTCCGTTGGCATGACGAGTGGCGGGAACGTCACGCCGGGGAAGACGGGCTTCGTGAAATTGGAGGGTCACCAGTGAACGTGCAGCGGATCATTGAGGAGCTGCTCGCCGCCCTGAAGCTCAGGGACGTCGCTGGCAAGGTCATCAGCGTGGAATTCGCTGGGAAGCTCGCGTTGAAGGCCGCCGAGGTGGCGATCAACGTCATTGGCAAGGACGAAGCGGACGTGCGCGGCCTCATTCAAGTGGCGGTGCTCGAGCTCGAAGGGGAGGTGAGGGCGTGAAACGGGTCCTGCTGCTGTTGCCGTTGTTGCTGGCGTCATGCGCGCCTGTGTTGTCGACCGTGCATGGCACGCAGAACACCCTGACGGTCGCCTCGCCGGGCGTGCTGTTGTTCGCGATGAAGGCGACGCGGTGGCGCCGGTCGTCGCGGTGATCGGCGTGAAGAAGATTTCAGGGGAAGGCGCGATGTGCACGGCCATCACCGCCGAGGGCGCCGCCTACTGTCGTCTGCCCAACGTCTCCAGCGGGTCCGGGTTCCGCTTGGCGTTCGAGGGAACGCTCGCCGACGCGAACGCCACGTGGCGGACATCTAGCGGCGCGTTGCGCTCCATCCTTCTGAGCAAGTAAGCGAAGCGCTCCTCTCTCACCTTGGGGTGGGGGTGGGGCGCTTTTTTCGTCTCGAGATTCGTGGGGGCTTTGACGTGATGCGCGGTCAACTGTCGGGGGTAAGGGTTGTTTCGGATATTGGCTTAGGCAAGTGCCACAAACGTGAGAGTTCTGAAAGACGACGCCTACAAGGTGATTTAAGAAACAGTTACGCTAAACGATCGTTAAAGTCTTAATGTTCTCTTACCGATTACACGGTGTTTTTGCTGGCGCATAGCGAGTTTGAGTGATAGCACAAGCTACCGTTCAAGCCCTACTGCATCATTCCCTCACGCTCTTCAAAGAGCGGGGTGGCGCATGACGTCTCGGGAGGTACACCAGCGCGAGTCCTAACACGTATACGTGCAACGCATTTTGACGGCACCCAATTGTCCGGCCACTGCTTCCGCAATACGCGCTTTGTACGCGTCCTTGGAAAGGCTGAAGAAGGTTTTTATGTCAAAGCGCTACCGTTATCTACCCTTGTTGACGATCTCGTTTCTTCTGGCAGGCTGCGGGCAACAGGCCGCGAATGTCCCCACTCCGAGTTCAGCGCCTTCGACAACTGCGCCTCTACAACCGCAACCACATGCTCCCATAAAACCTCAGTCCATTATCAGCATTGGAAGCGTTAGCGGGCCAAACATTATTTCGGGCTCCCCAAGAACTGGAACCTTCATGATCGGCCCTAATATCAACATCAATGAACCTGTAATGGCATCAATCACATTCCGGTTCTCCGGATTACAAGCAAATACAGGGAAATTCAAAGTACCTGTTGAATACACAATAGATGCGAGTGGAGTGTGGCATGCTGGTCGTGAAAATCCCGAACAACCCAACAGCTATATATTAGAATCAACGGAATACAATGTATACAACTCCTATGAAACTAGCTACTACATTTCTAATCAACCAGTGTACGGTTATGTGGAGTACACAGGATACTACCAAGGAACATGCGGCGTCTTCACAAAGTACACTTGTACTAAATATGGTACGTACTGGAAATACGAAATCATTAGATACGACCAAGTGTACGTGCCTTATTCTTATGCTGTTGCACCTAGAGACATAGTTCATCAAGTTAAGCTTCACATATCATCACTTAGTCCCAGTAACAACTCTCCTCTAGTGATTGATCCAGTGATTACCAATGACGGAGTTGTGCAGCAATCGGATCAAATAAGAAAATTGCAACTCGATCCGAACAACGGAAGTGCCATCGTAGGATTTTCTTTTTCGCAAGACTATAATTTAGGGCCAAGCGTGAATGCGGGTGGCGATTTAGATCGTGAAGCAACAAGCCCCGATACTCCGATCAACTTCTCGGTCACCGTTACGGACGATCACGATTTGGATCCTGGCGCACCAACTTGTAACGTCGCGTCAACTGAAGATCCAGAAGTTGTGATCGCCACGATCATCGGTACGAAAGTAAGCCCCGGAGTTTTTTCTGTCGATCATACCTACGCAATTGGCGATTACACAATTTCGTGCGAGGCAACAGATAGCGAGAGTATTAAGGGAAGTGACACGCTCACGTTGAAGGTCGAAGACCGAACCGCACCACAAATTCCTACCGTCGACATGCCCATCCGACTCGAAGCGACCGCTTCAGACGGTGCCGTTCTGAACCTCCCCTTAGAAGCATTCAACGCACTTGAAACGGTAAGCACACCCATAACCTGGCGTTGCACTTATGGAACGACTGAAGATGCCGGACCAACGAACGCGACACTACCCATCACCTTCCCACTGCAGCACAAACTGCCCTTGGGAAGCACGAACGTGAAGTGCACAGTGATGGACAGCCGAGGCAATGTAAGCGACATCGTTTCCAAGACCATCGAAGTGCAAGACACAACCGCCCCGGCCCTGGTGATGCCAAGCGACCTTTCCTTCGATCTGCTTGCAAACGAAGCCACCAAGTCGGTCAAATTGCCGGTTGTCGAGGCCATAGATCTCGTGGATCCCGCCGCCGCTGTAACGTGCAAGCTCGGAGACGCACCCGTAACCGCCACCATGCCGTTCGGTCCCGGCGTGCACAAAATTTCGTGCACCGCTCAAGATGCGACAGGGAACGTCAGCGACACTCACGAGTACAGCATCACCGTGAAAGACGTGACGGCGCCCACCCTCACCATGCCGGACACCATCGTGCATAACCTCGCTGCCAACACCGCGACGTTCGCCTTCACCGTCCTCGGTCCGACCACCGTAAACGACGCGGTGGACGCCTCCCCGACAGTCGCTTGCACGCCTGCCAAGGACAGCCAAGCCTCCCTCGGTGTGGGAACGCACACCATCAACTGCACTGCCAAGGATGCTTCCGGTAACATCGGCAAGGGCAGCTACAACGTGACCGTGAAGGACGTCACCGCGCCGACACTGAGCCTCAATAACCTCACGGTTAACGGTGGCAATGCCCCGACGATGGCCGTCACCTACCCAACGGCGAACGTGAACGCCACGGACGCTGTGGACAGCACCCCGACCATCGAGTGTTCACCGTCGAGCGGCGCGATGTTCCCGATCGGAACGACCTACGTCTCGTGCACAGCCCAAGACGACGCGGGCAACCACAGCACACCGAGCACCTTCACCGTGACGGTCCTCGATAAAGTCGCCCCGACAGTGAACGTACCTTCGAACATCACCACGACCGCGACCGGCGCGAGCGGAGCGGCCGTGAAGTACATCGTGACCGCGACGGACGTCATCAGTGGAGACGTCACCGCACGCGTTCAGTGCAATCCGCCGAGCGGCTCCACCTTCGCCGTCACCAGTGGTGTTCATACCGTGACGTGCACCGCCACAGACGAAGCAGGAAACAAGAGCGCACCCGCCAGCTTCACCGTGGAAGTGAACTACGCCTTTAATGGCTTCTTCCAACCGGTGGACATGGGTGGAATCTTCAACAAAGCCAAGGCTGGAAGTGCCATCCCTGTGAAGTTCACCTTGGGCGGCGATCAAGGCCTCGAGGTGCTCGCTGGCACGCCCATCATCGTCGGCGTCGCGTGCCCCTCGGGAACGGCGAATGTCGACTTGGTCGAGGAAACGGTGGTGGCGAGCAACAGTGGTTTGAAGTGGGATGGCACGCAGTACGTGTACGTGTGGAAGACGGATTCCCGCTGGGCCGGTCAGTGCTTGCAGTTGAGCGTGTTGCTCAAGGACGGCAGCATCGCGAAGACGGCCTTGTTTCAACTGACCAAGTAACACTCACATCTTCGCGGAACACCTCGAGCGGCGTCATGCACGCCTGCATGGTAAGCAAGTAAGCGTGCGTCCCTCTCGCCTTCGAGTGGGGGAGGGGCGCTTTTTCGTTTCCTCAGGATCCGCCGTGCCCAATAGCTTTGAGGACGCCACTCGGCACGATGTGCACGACGCCGTCCTCGAAGCGTACGCGGACGTTCGCGGGGCGCGTACCGGGCTTCGGGAGAGTAAGGATGGTGCAGGATTGCCCGCGGCGTTCGTCGAGCCCACGTCCGAGGGCAGCACGGTACGCGTACGTTTCGCCGACGGTGAGCCAACGGTATTTCATCGTCATAACAGTGTCCGTTAGAGGGGAGGGCGATCTAGTAAGATTCGGCCTGGAACGTTCCATGTCGCCCGCACCTGAAAAGCTTCTTTCATTTACTGCTTGGTGTACTAGGCGAGCGGTGGTGTGCCAATAAGATGTCGGCATGCACCCCGTTGCGGAGTTCTTCATGGCAGGCATTACGGCGTTCAACGCGCACGATCTCGATGAGTTCCTGCGTCAGTTCGCGGATGACATTGAGATGTTCACGCCGACTGGGTGGTTACACGGTCGATCTGAGGTACGTGAACGCTTCGAACAGACCTTCCGGCGTTTCCTGGCTGTCCGGATGGAAATCGAGGATCTCCAAGCGCGTGATGTAAGTGCTGACACCGTCGTGACGACCTTTCGCTTTCGTGTGTTTCCGATGGGGCAAGGTCCTGCCTTTCATGGTGTCGGAAGTGGCGTGTACGTCCGGCGGGAGGATGCATGGGTGGAAGTCTTGGAGCACGAGACGGTCGTGAGGACGGATGAAGGTCTTGGCGTGGGGCGTTGATAAACGACAGGGCTTGATCGAGTCCTCTACTTCCTTGTTCGCTTGGTGGGGCTGACCTGCCCGCATGCATGACAGCGAACGCACCCCACATGGCGACCAGTGCTGTCGTAGGTTGCAAGCCGCTCCGCGTGATGATCGACGCTGTAAGGCGCTCACGATCAGGCAGATAAGGGCGCCGCAGCGCGGCGCCCTTGGTCGACTCACATCATGAATTACGAAGACGTCAAGACGTGGGAGTCCGCCTTGTCACCAAGGCAACGCGAAAAGCTCGCCATGCTCCGGTTTCGTAAATGCCAGGTGGAGGCGGTGTACGCGCGCGGCGACGAGCGGCACGGCGTTCCTCCCTCCCTGCGCCTGAGCGTGGTTGTCGACGACATGCTGCTCGCCTCGCGGCGCGAGACGCACGATATCCGCCCGGCTTTTGATGCTGTCTACGTCGAGGCGGTGATGCAGCTGCCGCCGCCGGAGGCACCTAACAGTCCTAAGTCACTCAACTGACAGCGACCGAGCCGACATGGAGGCCGGTCAACGCGGCACGGGCGAAGCGGCGAGATCGGTCATGCGTCACTTGGACGTCTCGTTGGGCTGGGGGGGACGTAGTGTGAGCAGGGCAGGTGGGCATGCCAGCGTGACCGCTCGGACGATCTGGTCATGGTGCGCGCCGAGCGTCGCGAAGACACGCCGTCGTCCCTCGGCGGTGCGCACGAAGAAGACGACGTTGTACTCGACGTCCAGTCCTTTGGCCGTAGCGTCCTCGAGGATGGCGCGCGCGTGCGCCAGTACTTCCTGGAGGGTGTCGAATTCAGCGGCGCCGGCATTGTTGCTCGTGTTCACCGTTCGTAAGGCGGTCGTCGCCTTGCGCCACTGCCGGAAGGTGATGAAGAAGCGCGTGCATCGAAGGTGCGTCGGCAGAACCACGTCTTCGATGAACGTCGGAATTGAATCCTGCGCTGGCGCGGCAGGGAACGCTGAGTTCACGTTGCGGATGACCTTCGTAGGCACCTCCTCGAGTTCGTGATCTTCCTGATTCTATGCATCGTTCCCTTGATTCGTGTGCGCGTTTGCCGGACGCTCGGAGGAACGCAGGACCGCTTTTGAAGTTACTCGGCAGGCGGGTGAAGCACAAGAGGAGCACGTCCGTTCGTTCATGGGTGGCGTTCCTCACCTCCCGGTTGGGGAGAGCACGTCAACGTGCGCGTTCTGCCACGACCCCATGACGTTCTTCTTCCAAGTCGCCTTCCCCGAGAAGCACGCGTGGGCGGGGAAGATCATGACGATGTTCGCTTGCACCCGCTGTGAACCTCAAGAAGCCGTGACGCCGAGCATTTTGCCAGTGATTCAGTCCCCATCAGATGGGTTCTTGGATTTTTATTGAAATCGGTGGAGATCACGTTGGGGTATGGCGGAAGAAGGCGAGCACAAGGTTCTTGTGGCGCACCAACGCGAAGCCTTGCGTCCATCGCCGCTTGAGGTCCTGCAGGTCCTTCGCCACGAAGTTCC